>JAGHSP010000298.1 GCA_018065815.1 Candidatus Sodaliphilus limicaballi
CCCTTGTCTCTAATCTCTTCTCTCTAATCTCTTGTCTCTAATCTCTCACCCTGCCTATGCAAGTCCCAGCTGGTAGTCCTTGATGAACTGGGTGAAGGCGGGGTTGTTCTTCTGAATCTCCTCAACCACCTCACGCGGCGTGAGCATTCTTGCCGACGGTCCTCGCTCGCTTATCTTCACGTCGAGCGCAAGCATGTCGTTGCCCACGGCGTTGCGCAGGTGGGCGAGCAACTGGGGCTTCACGGTCTCGATAAACTCAACTTGGCTGGGGTTCTGCACCTCTATCTCACACAGCGTGTCGTTCACACGCTTGGGGTAGGCCATGCGCATGGTGTTGACCACTACATGCTCATGCGGATGCGCGATGATGTAAGCCACCCACGCATCGTTAAGTTGCTGGTCGGTAAACGCCTTTTGCCTGACGGGGTCGGCCCCAGCGGCATCGGCCGTAGGGCCTTGCTGCGCGGCGGGACCGGTTTGCTGGTCGGCAGGTGTCGATGGCACATTGACCATGATGCGCGCTGCGGGGCGGGGCGTTCCATACACTGGACGACGCTGCTGCGCGGGTTGCTGCGGCTGCTGATAGGCTTGCTGCTGCGGGGCCGCATAGCGGGCAGGTTGAGGCTGCTGGGCCATGGGCTGTGCCACTGGTTGAGCTACGGGCTGCGCTACTGGTTGTGCCATGGGTTGTGCCATGGGCTGCGCCACCGCTTGGGCCACGGGCTGTGCCTGAGCTGGCTGAACCTTCTTTATGGCAGGCGGTTGCTGGGCTGGCTGGTCCTGGGGCAGCGGGTTCATGATCTGGCACATCTTGATGAGCGTCAGTTCCACGAGCAGCTGCTTGCTGGTGGCATTGCGGTAGTTGAGGTCGCAGTTGTTGCACAGCTCTATCGAGTGGTAAAGGAATCGCGGTGTGACCTTGGCAGCCTGGGTGACATAGAGTTGCGCCACCTCGGCATTCATCTCCAGTAGCGAGTGGGTTTGCGGTGTGCTCGACACCATGAGGTCGCGCACGTGCTGCCCCAGACCGTTGATGAAGAATTGTGAGTCAAAGCCTTTCTCCCTGATGTCGCGATAGATGAGCAATGCCTGGGGCACGTCGCCGGCAATGAACGCCTCTACAAGCTTGAAGTAGTAGTCATAGTCGAGCACATTGAGGTTCTCGATGGCGCTGCGATATGTGATGTGTCCCTCGCATGAGGCTGTGACCTGGTCGAAGATCGACAGCGCGTCGCGCATACCGCCATCGGCCTTCTGGGCGATGACATTGAGCGCGGCAGGCTCGGCCTCGACATGCTCTTCCTCGCAGATGTATTGGAGCTGCTTGACGATGTCGGGCACGGTGATGCGCGAGAAGTCGTAGATCTGGCAACGCGACAAGATGGTGGGGATCACCTTCTGCTTCTCGGTGGTGGCGAGGATGAAGATGGCATACTCGGGCGGTTCCTCCAGCGTCTTGAGGAAGGCGTTGAACGCAGCCGTGGTGAGCATGTGCACCTCGTCGATGATGAACACGCGGTAGCGACCGGTCTGCGGCGGGATGCGCACCTGCTCGTTGATGTTGCGGATGTCATCTACCGAGTTGTTTGACGCGGCATCGAGCTCTGTGATGTTGTAGGAGCGTTGCTCGTTGAACGCACGACACAGTTCGCACTCGTTGCACGCCTCGCCCTCGGCAGTGGGATTCAGGCAGTTGATGGTCTTGGCAAAGATGCGGGCGCAGGTGGTCTTGCCCACGCCGCGAGGTCCGCAAAACAGATAGGCATGCGCCAGCCTGCCGCTAGAAATCGCCGTCTTGAGCGTGTGGGTGAGGGATTCCTGGCCCACTACGCTGCGAAACGTTGCCGGACGATACTTTCTTGCCGAAACGATATAGTTATTGCTCATTTTCTTGTCGTGAAAAGTTTATTGAGCAAAGTTACAAAATTTTAGTGAAATAAGCGATGCAATATCGCAAAATAAAATGAACCAGCTTCGTTATTTCGCAAAAGACGAAGTACCCCCGACTTCTCCACTTCCCCAATTCTCCCACATAGACATAGAAGGACGTAACTATTC
>JAGHSP010000330.1 GCA_018065815.1 Candidatus Sodaliphilus limicaballi
TTGTTACACTTCACCCCCCACCGGCAGTCCGCAGGTCTGCGACAAGCGGTTAACCAAAGTTACGACCTCCCTGAGGTCTAAAAAATCCTCAATATATATATTTTCAATGAAAAAATCAGTGAGTTCAGTGAGATCCGCGCGGGGAGTTCCATTGGTGAATAGTTACTCCAAAATCAAAATTTGTCCAATATGAACTAAAATTCCCTTATTTCTGTTTCAGTGGTTTTTAGTTGCTGGCAGTGGTGATTGAGAGTACTTGTTCGCGGAAGATGCGGTCGGTCTTAATTCGCTCTAGCACAATCTTTGACGCGCCCTGGTGCGACTCTTTCTTGCTGTAGCCCGTGGCATCGCCGGCATAGATGCCCCCCAGGATCACAGCCGTGCGGAAGATGGGGTTGTTGTCGGCATCGTTGTAGGTATCCACAAGTTCATACTCGATGGTGATGCGATACTTTTGTGTCCACTCGATGAGGCGTGACTTGAAGTTTTGCTCGGTCTTGATGAGATCGTTGAGGTCGAAGTGCTGCTTGATGAGCCTGTCGATGATGAAACGGCGTGTGCGGTGATATCCCTGGTCGAGATACATGGCTCCCACGATTGCCTCAACGGCATTTCCCGCGATGTAACTGTTGTGTGACGATGAGTGTGGCGATGCGCTCACATGGCTCTCGATGTGCAGGGCCTTGCCTATGCGGTTGAGGCTCTCGCGCTGCACGATCTTGGCACGTGTTGAGGTAAGGAATCCCTCGTGTTTACCAGGATAGATTTCATAGAGGTAGTCGGCCACCACGAGGTCGAGCACGGCATCGCCCAGAAACTCGAGTCGCTCGTTGTTGGCCCATCGCCCGTCGGGCAGCTGCACAGGCTTGCTGCGGTGCACAAGGGCGAGTTTATATAGCTCAATATCACCAGGATAGTATCCGCTGATGCTATGCACATAAACATAAAGCTCCTTATCCTTGATGAAAAGGAGCTTTATGAGTGATATGAGACGGGAAAACACCATATCAAATGAGATTGACGTGTGTTACCCTTTGTACTTCTTTACGATGATGCTGGCGTTGTGTCCACCGAAACCGAATGTGTTAGACAGAGCGACATTGACTTCACGCTTTTGCGCCTTGTTGAAGGTGAAATTCATCTTATAGTCGATGTTCTCGTCCAGGTCGTCATCCTTGTGGTTAATAGTGGGGGGAACAATATCGTCCTGGCAAGCCTTGACGCAGAACAGAGCCTCCATAGCGCCAGTAGCGCCCAGCATGTGGCCGGTCATAGACTTGGTAGAACTGATGTTGAGCTTGTAAGCGTGCTCGCCAAAGAGGTCGGCGATTGCCTTTGCCTCTGAAACATCGCCCACGGGGGTTGATGTGCCGTGTACGTTTACATAGTCCACGTCCTCTGGTTTGATGCCTGCATCCTCGATAGCGCGCTTCATCACGAGCTTTGCTCCCAGGCCCTCGGGGTGGGTAGCAGTCAGGTGGTAAGCGTCGGCGCTCATGCCGCCGCCTATTACCTCGCCATAGATTTTAGCGCCGCGAGCCAGAGCGTGCTCCAGCTCCTCAAACACGAGGACAACAGCACCCTCACCCATCACGAAACCGTCGCGCGAAGCGCTGAAGGGGCGTGATGCAGCCTGGGGCTCATCGTTGCGGGTTGACAGTGCGTGCATCGAGTTGAAGCCACCCACACCAGCAGGATAAACCGAAGCCTCGCTACCGCCAGTGACCATAGCGACTGCCTTGCCCATGCGTATCTGGTTGAAGGCGTCGATCATTGCGGTGGTTGAAGTGGCGCAAGCCGAAACCACGCCATAGTTGGGACCACGGAAACCATACTTGATAGAGATGATACCTGCTGCGATGTCGGCAATCATTGTCGGGATGAAGAAAGGACTGTACTTGGGACCCAGCTCGGGGTGAGTAGCATAGTAACCAGCCTGCTCCTCAAAGGTGTGCAGACCACCGATACCTGATGCCACGATAACACCTACCTCATTGAGGTCGGCGTCGCTCTCGAGCAACTTTGAGTCATCAACAGCCTGCTTGCTTGCAGCAAGGGCAAACTGTGTGTACTTGTCATACTTCTTGAAATCCTTCAACTCACGACGATCATCAGGGTTCAGCAGATAGTCGGCGGGGTTAAAGTCCTTAACCTCACATGCAAACTGTGTCTTGAACAGCGATGCGTCAAAATTAGTAATAGGCCCTGCTCCACTCACACCATTGACGGCGTTGTTCCATACGGTCTCAACGTCATTGCCAAGGGGTGTGATTGCACCAAGACCTGTTACCACTACTCTCTTTAATTCCATAGAGTGAAAGTGGAAATTAAAAGATTATGGTCAAGTAATTCCTTAAGCCTTAGCAGCTTCGATATAGCTGATAGCGTCACCTACGGTCTGGATACCTTCAGCCTTGTCTTCGGGGATCTGGATGTCGAACTGGCGCTCGAGTTCCATGATGAGCTCTACAGTGTCGAGTGAGTCAGCACCGAGGTCCTGAGTGAATGTTGCTTCGGGAGTTACTTCTGATTCGCTAACGCCCAGTTTGTCTACGATAATTGATACTACTTTTTCAGCAATTTCAGACATAGTTGTAAATTTTTGTTTAATTATTAATTAATTGATTTTATAAATTTCTCTTCAAAATCGACTGCAAAGGAAATAATTATTATTCAAATATTAAAGAAATTTTTCCATAAATTGCACCCCGTTGAGTATTTTTTGTCTTTTATGGCCTAAATGTTTATAAAATTAAAGATATTTTAACACATTTTCCTCCCTTACGAATCATTTCAGCAATGTGATTTCCCCCGCGCAAATCTCATAGACACACTTCGAC
>JAGHSP010000342.1 GCA_018065815.1 Candidatus Sodaliphilus limicaballi
GTTCTGCACATAACCCTGTCCTAACTGAGCGCAAGCGAAGGCAGGGCAGGGTAAACGCGATACACTATACTGCGGTTGAAGACCGCCACCTTGCACGTTTCGAGGTAGCGGTCTTCAACCGCGATTTTGTCACACTTCACACCCCCACACCGGCAGCCCGCAGGTCTGCGACCAGCGGTTAACCAAAGTTACGACCTCCCTGAGGTCTAAAAAATCCACTATATATTCAATGAAAAAATCAGTGAGTTAGTGAGATCCGCGCGGGGAGTTCCATTGCTGTACTGTTTCGTGAGATTATCCCGCATGTTAATTAAAATCAAACTGCAATTTTGTCCCGCTGGATAACAAAACGGCAAAATCGAATCATTTTATTACCGAAAACAACAAAACCTTAGCACATCACAACAAAAAGATGATAAAATAATTGCACATTATCACATCTTTTATTAACTTTGCAAAAAGCATAAATACGGATTAACTAACACTAAAGCCTATGAAAAAAGTATTGATGTCGGCAATAGCATTATTGCTTTTTGCGTTGTCTGCCACAGTCTCGGCACAAGACAACAAACTTTATGTCAAAGAATTTGCCATCAAGAAAGGCGAGGTTAAAACCATAAGCATCTATCTTGACAACCCCACCTATAGGCTCACAGCCATGCAGTTCGACCTGTACCTCTCGGGCGGCATCAAGCTAGTTGAAGACGAAGACGGTCCGTTTATCGATCCCACCGCACGCATCCCTAGCACAGCTTGCGTTATAAATGGCGATTGGATGCACAACAGAACATTCTACCGCAAAATTTTCTACAACAACAACGGACTCTATGTGTCGGGGACATCTGGCGCGTTATTCAAAGTTGACGTGACCACCGACGAGACCTTCGGCACCACGGACCAACCAGCTAAGATTGAAATCAAGAACGCGCGTTTCAGCGACATCGACAATACCTCCACCAGCTACCGTGCCGTTGAAACCATGGCTTACGCTTACGAAGCCAAGAGCTACACCGACCTCTTTGCCGAGGCCTCCGAGGGCAAGAAGGCCTATCTCGACGAGCCTATCAAAATCGTGGCCAAGGGCATGAACCAAGCCTTCGCGGTGGACCAGTCGGGTCACTGAATCAAACTCATCCTTCCCGACGAGAACACCGTGCAGCCAAGCGATGTGTATCAACGAGCTTCGGTGGGCGGATACATCACCGACACACAGCTCAACCCCACAATCGTTGTCGATAACGCAGATAACCTGATGCCTAGCAACGACATCGTGAGTTCATACAAGGAAATTGTTGACCTCACCAACGAACAGAATTTGAGCACAACCTTGAGCACACTCTCCACTTTGAATGCCAACCAGGTGGTTTACGTGCGGGGACACTACTTCATCAACGACAATGGCGAAGGGTGCATATCGGCCTACAGCGGCAAAAACGGTGTGCGAGGCACTACGCTCACCGTCAACACCGACTTGCTCTCTACCTCTCTCACGCCAGGGCAACCCTACGATTTCAGTGTAGCTGCAATTCAGCTCAAATCCCCCTGGGACACACCCAGCGGCAGCCCCAAGCGCATTGCGTCTGGCGACCAGAAGTTCTACGAAAACTTCATCGTTTATCCGTTAACCGAGTCAATCGTTACAGGCATCGATGGCATCACTGCCGACAAGGGTATCACATCAGTGAAATACTACAACGTGGCAGGCCATGAGTCCGACGCGCCATTCAGCGGCGTCAACATCGTGGTTACAACCCTGAACGACGGCACCACCACAACCACCAAAGTCATCAAGTAAGACCAGGACAACCGCATCAGAATTGTTGTAGCAACACATGTCCGTCAGGACATTACATGCGATAAACCCCGTACATACTACAAGCCCAGCGCAGTAGGATGTGCGGGGTAAAGTCACCGAACCGAGCGAAGCGAGCTCGGCAAAGTGAGCAGCGGTAAGTCGGCGAAGCCGGTGCCGCGGATAGCGAACCTTTGCCAACATTCG
>JAGHSP010000386.1 GCA_018065815.1 Candidatus Sodaliphilus limicaballi
AGCTGTGGGCGTGTCAGCAAACAAGTACCACTTCGACCGCTCGGCATGGAACGACTATGGCGTCTTCGCCAGCGCCCGATACCACATCAACAGCCAGTTGGCGCTCAAGGCGTGGGGCAGCTACTACATGCAGCCGCTCTACCACACCATGGCTGTGATGCCCTACGTGGGCACCAGCAACTATGGCGCTTCGCTCGACATGCGCATGAGCGAGCATTGGGGCATGGAACTGGGTGCCCAACGCCAGTATGACCCGTTCTCGCAGCGGTGGAGAACCTTGCCGGTGATCGCTCCGAAGTTTTATATCGCCGGTTCGCCCATCTCAATCGACCTGGGTGGTATCGTGGGCAACTTGCTTGATTCTAGAAACAACAAGGATATCGACCCCATGAAACCTGTGGACATGAATGGCCCCAAGCCTCCAGGTTTCAATCCGCACAGTCCCGTGCGCATTCCCGATGCCTTGCGACGGTAAATTAATATTATAAGACCTAACTATATATATGTCAACAACCAACCAACATCTTGAAGCTTTGCGCGATGCCATGCGTCGCGTCAATGTGGATGCCGTGATAGTTCCCGGCACCGACCCCCATCACAGCGAGTATGTGAGCGACTACTGGAAATTCCGCGACTGGCTCACCGGGTTCACCGGCAGCAGCGGCACGGCAGTGGTCACCCTCGACAAGGCGGCCTTGTGGACCGATTCGCGTTACTTCATTCAGGCTGCCATGCAGCTCGAGGGCACCGAGTTTGAGCTTGTGAAAGAACACATTCCTGGCGAACCCACCGTCGAAGAATGGATGCAGCATAATCTAGAATTAGAATCGGTGATAGGCATTGACGGGCGCTTGTTCTCCTGTGTCGAGGCCAACGCTCTCGAACGCTTCTGCGGCGAGAACGGCTTCATGCTGGCCACCGAGTTCTATCCTGCCGACCTCGTGTGGAAAGATCGCCCTGCACGCCCCTCGGCCACTGCCTATGTGCACGACGAGGCTCTTGCCGGCGAGACTGTGGCCAGCAAGCTCGAGCGCGTGCTCGGATGCGTTGAAGACGCCGGCGCCGATGCCATGTTCATCGCTTCGCTCGACGAGATAGCATGGCTGTTCAACCTGCGTGGCAGCGACGTTGAGTTCACACCGGTAGCCATCGCTTTTGCCTATGTGAGCGAGAACGATTGCAGCCTGTTCATTGACCGGAACAAGGTCACCGATGAGGTGGAGCGCCACCTCAAACAATATAACGTGCGCGTGCGCGACTATGACGACGTGACCCGCTATCTCGAGCGTCGCAGCGAGCACGACACCGTGCTCATCGACCCCGACCGCGTGAGCGATGCTCTGGCAGCCGCAATGCCTTGCATGAAGGTTTATGCCGCTTCGCCCATCGTGGCAATCAAGGCTGTGAAAAACGAAGTGCAGATCGACGGCACACGCCGGGCCATGGAGCGCGACGGCGTGGCGCTGGTGCGTCTGTTCAAGTGGCTGGAAGAGAATGTTGCCAGCGGCAGCATCAGCGAGGTCGATGTGTGGACACGCGGCAAGCAGGAGCGCGCACGCGGCGAGAACTACCGCGACGACAGCTTCGCCATGATATGCGGCTACCGCGACCACGGTGCTATCGTCCACTATCAGGCCGATGACGAGAGCGCTTACACCCTCAAACCCGAGGGACTGCTGCTCATCGACTCGGGCGGACAATACCTCGACGGCACCACCGACATCACACGCACCGTCACCCTGGGCAACCCCA
The DNA here is from genome assembly GCA_018065815.1 of Candidatus Sodaliphilus limicaballi. Lineage (GTDB taxonomy): Bacteria > Bacteroidota > Bacteroidia > Bacteroidales > Muribaculaceae > Sodaliphilus > Sodaliphilus limicaballi. Next base: position 1,753 of record JAGHSP010000386.1, read on the forward strand.
CGGCACAGGAGAAACACGACTTCACCCTAGTGCTCAAGGGACACCTGGCACTGTCGCGCGCCAACTTCCCCGCAGGCATCTGCGGTGTCAACCTCGACCTGCTCGCCCGCCAGCCGCTGTGGGACGAGAACATGAACTTCATGCACGGCACAGGCCACGGCGTGGGGCACTTCCTCAGTTGCCACGAGGGACCTCACGGCATTCGCATGCAGATCAATCCCACGCCCCTCGAGCCCGGCATGGTGGTGAGCAACGAGCCCGGACTTTACAAGGCAGGACAGTACGGCATACGCACCGAGAACCTGTTGCTAGTCGTTGAAGGAGAGAAGACCCAAGACTACGGCACCTTCTACCGCTTCGAGACACTCACACTCTTCCCCTACGACCTCAACCTCATCGACCTCGCGATGCTCACCCCCGTAGAGATAAAGCAGATCAACGACTACCACCGCACAGTGCGCGACCGACTCACCCCCTTCCTCACCCCCGACGAGGCACAATGGCTAGCCGCAAAGACACGGGAACTGTAAGCCATACAAGGGTTTTGCAAACTGTAATTTACAGTCTAGCATATAAATAAATTCAAGTTTCGCATGTTAATGTAATTGTAGCTAATTTGTTGTCCAGTAGGATAATATCTGAATAACAGGCGATATTGTAGCAATATATAAAAACTAACAAATACAAATATTATGGCATTAATCAAGCAAGTAAGGGGCTTCATCCCCAAGATAGGTAAAAACTGTTTCCTTGCCGACAACGCCGCCATCGTGGGCGACGTCACAATGGGCGAGGGGTGTAGCATATGGTTCGGCGCAGTGCTGCGTGGCGACGTCAACACCATCACCATAGGCGATCGCGTCAACATACAGGACAACACCGTCGTGCACACATTATATGAGAAAAGCGTCACCGAGATAGGCAACGACGTGTCGGTGGGCCACAACGTGGTGATACACGGCGCCAAGATATGCGACAAGGCGCTCATCGGAATGGGAGCAGTGGTCATGGACCACGCCGTGGTGGGCGAGGGTGCAATCGTAGCTGCCGGCAGCGTAGTCCTCGGCGGAACACAGATAGGCCCCAACGAACTCTGGGCTGGCAGCCCCGCCAAGTTCAAGAAAATGGTCGATCCCGCCCAAGCAAGCGAAATCAACGTCAAAATCGCCCGCAACTACCTCATGTACTCAACCTGGTACGACGACCAGACAGTAGAACCCCTACCCAATCCATAAAGGGTAGCAATCCATAGAGGGGTAACTATTCACCAATGGAACTCCCCGCGCGGATCTCACTGATCTCACTGATTTTTTTCATTGAATATATAGTGGATTTTTTAGACCTCAGGGAGGTCGTAACTTTGGTTAACCGCTGGTCGCAGACCTGCGGACTGCCGGTGGGGGGGTGTGAAGTGTAACAA
>JAGHSP010000067.1 GCA_018065815.1 Candidatus Sodaliphilus limicaballi
TTAGTACAACTCTCGCAACTTTAACCGGACAGCAATAAAAAAAATTAATAAATTAATAAACTTTTCTCAGAATTAATAGACCCCGCCGTGACTATATTCAGCAAAGGTGTTTTAGGTATTATCCCCGCGGGGTATTCCATTGGTGTATAGTTACTTCATGAATTCAGTGATTGCGTTCACATGGAGGTCGATGATTGCCTGCATGCCGGGCTCTGAAAGGAGGTAGTTGACGTCGTCGCGGTTGTCCTGAAACAGGTTCTCGGTGAGCACAGCCGGGCACACGGTGTCGCGGCACACGGCTAGCGACTTCACGTAGTAACCCGTGGACGGATAGCAACGGTTGCCGCCGAGGCCCTGTTTCAAGGCATGCTTGTGAAGCAACGTGGCAAGGCGTTGGCTCTCGCGCGACGCATTGGGGGCTACAAAGGCGGCAAATCCCCTTGCATCGTGCCAACGGCCGTCGTTGCCTGCCGCATTGTTGTGCAGGCTCACATAGATGCAGTCGCCATGCTGCCTTGCCAGGCGGTTGACCAGCGACACCCGCGCCGTGAGCGATGGCTCCAGGTCGGCCTCAATGTCGATGATGCACTTCACGCCGCGGGCCAGCAGTGCATCGCGCACCATGCGGCACATCGCGCGGCTGTATTGATACTCTCTCAATCGCCCGTCGGGCGAGTGCTTGCCCGCCACGTTAGCTCCGTGGGCGGTTCCCAAGATTACAGTTCTCATAGATGTGTTTTTCAATTTCGTTAAGTTTGTGTCTTGAATAAATGGCGATTCCCGAGATGCTGCCGCTGTAGATGAGCACTTGTCCCAGCACCCACAGCACGCTGTCGTGAACCACGCCCAGCGGGGGGACGATAAAGCCTGCCGTGGTGATGCCCACGCCGAATATGAGCATGCCCACGCCGCTCCATGTAGCGATTTTTTCTTTTGTACTTTTCATAGTTGCAATGCTTTTTTCCGCAAAATTACACCTTCATCCCGCCACTCGCCCCCATCAACCGAGCAATTCGCAGGCAAGAATGTGCAACTTTGTTGGCGTTTGCGCTTGTGTTTACGTCAAAAAACCGTAACTTTGCGTAACAATAAAGAATGGACTGAAATGCGCACTGTTTTTAAATTCCTTAAAATCATGCTGCATGTCATGCGCAAGGGCTGGCGTGCATTCAAGATATGGTACAAGGGTCTCTACAAGGGGCGTCCGTGGTATATGCGGTGCCTTGTGGCCATGGCCACGCTTGTGGTGTGCTTCATCCTGTATCTCATCGCTGTCGATATCAATTTCCTGTGGCTGTTTGGCAAGTCTCCGTCAACCAGCAGCATCATGAACCCTCCCTCGCTCGAGGCTAGTTTCATATACAGCGCCGACGGTGTCGAGATAGGCAAGTTCTACGACGAGAACCGCACTCCCGTTAAGTTCAACGAAATCAACCCCGAGTTTTTCACCGTGCTCATCGACACCGAGGACGAGCGTTTCTACAGCCACCATGGCATCGACTTCGGCGGAATGTTGGCTGCTACCAAGGATCTGCTTGTGCACGGGCGTGCTCGTGGTGCATCGACCATCACGCAGCAGCTGGTGAAGAACATGTTCCGCATGCGCACCAACAAGGAGTACACCACCGGACTGCTAGGGTATATCCCCGGCGTGAAAATGGTGATTACCAAGACCAAGGAGTGGATCATCGCAACCAAGCTCGAGATGTTCTACAACAAGGAAGAGATTCTCGAGATGTATGCTAACACGGTGGACTTCGGCAGCAACTCCTTCGGCATCAAGACAGCAGCCAGGACCTACTTCGACACCACCCCCGACAGCCTTAAAGTGCAGGAGAGTGCAGTGCTTGTGGGGCTGCTCAAGGCCACAAGCACCTATAACCCCATCCTCAACCCGCAGAACAGCCTCAAGCGCCGCAATGTGGTGCTGGGCGAGATGCTGGGGCACGGCCACATCACGCAGCAACAGTGCGACTCGCTCAAGGCTCTGCCCATCGAGCTGCATTTCAACGCGGGCAATGCCTATGATGGCCAGGCGCTTTACTTCAAGCAGGAGGTGGCGCGGCAACTGCAGGATTGGTGCCAGAAGACGGGGCATGACCTCAACACCGACGGACTGAAAATCTATACAACCCTCGACACGCGCATGCAGCGCCATGCCGAGCATGCTGTGAGCGAGAAGATGCGCATCGTGCAGCGCAACTTCAAGGAGCACTGGGGCGACAATGACTGCTGGATCGACGACGAGGGCAAGGTGATAGCCAACTTTGTCGAGGAAAAAGCCCAGCACACCGACGCCTACCGCAATCTCCTGGCGCGATACCCTAACGACCTCGACTCGGTGAACTACTACATGAACAAGCCTCACCGCGTGCATCTCTTTGACTATGAGAACGACAGCTTGTACATGGAAATGAGTTCTATCGACTCGGTGCGTTACATGCTGCACTTTATGCACACCGGATTCATCGCCATGGAACCCCACACTGGCCACGTGAAGGCATGGGTGGGCGATGTGGACTACGACACGTGGAAATATGACAACGTGCACGCCATGCACCAGCCCGGTTCCACGTTTAAGCTGTTTGTTTACTCGGCGGCAATGGAACACGGCATGGCTCCGTGCATACACCGACGCGACGAGATGTTTGACACTGTGGTTCTCAATAAGAAAACTAACGAGATGGAGCACTGGCGTCCCACCAACGCCAACGGGCAGTTCAGCGGTGCCGACGTGACGCTGCGCACTGCATTTGCCCAGAGCCTCAACAGCATAGCCGTGCGCGTGGCGCTCGACGTGGGCATCCCCATCGTGGCGCAGACCGCACGCGACATGGGTGTGAAAAGCGAACTTGAAGAGACTCCTGCCATGGCTCTGGGTGCCAGCGATGTCAACTTGCTTGAACTGGTTAACTCGTTCTGCACTGTGGCCAACGACGGCAAGCACCATGACCCCGTGCTCGTCACCCGCATCATCGACAGGGACGGCAACGAGGTGTTCCGTGCGCCTGCCGACACCGAGCAGGCGATAACCTACCGCACGGCATTCTTCATGCAGCAGATGCTCATGGCAGGCATGACCGACGCCGGCGGAACATCGGGTGCCTTCAACCAGTACAAGACACCAGCGATGGCCGACACCGACTTTGGCGGAAAAACGGGCACCAGCAACCGTCACGCCGACGCTTGGTTTGTGTGCGTCACCCCCAAGCTGGTGTGCGGCGCATGGGTGGGAGGACAGTACAGGCAAATCCACTTCCGCACCGGTGCCTTGGGGCAAGGAAGCCGCTCGGCACTCCCCATTTGCGGCGCTTTCATGCAGAGCGTGTTCGGCGACCGCAGGTTCAGGAATTATCACAAACGATTCGGGAGACCCAAGGAATATATCAACCCGGCACTCTACGAAGGGTGCTCGACCGACATCGATGCCGACAGCTTGCTGAACGACAGCACGCTCATCGACTCGCTCAATGTGGGATTCAACCCCGATGTACCCACATCTCCCGACTCGATATAAAAACATAACCAACGCAATTTTCTAGTCTTATGCACATCAAATCAATATTCGCCGGTTTGCTCGTCTTGGGAAGCGCACTCACGGCTACGGCACAAAAGCAGTTCACGCTCGAAGACCTAAACTTCGGTGGCAACAACTACAAGAACATGACTCCTGCCAACCGCAGCGTCACCTGGTGGGGCGACACGCCCGTGCGCCTCGAAGCCGACTCTTGCTGGACCATCGACACGAAGACGGCACGTGAGAAACTCCTCTTCACCCGCGACCAGCTTGCCAAGTGGGCGGGCGAGGAAAAGGTGTGGACCCTCAAACGCTTGTCATTCCCATATCCCGACCAGCCGCTGGTTCTCACCGAGACCGACTCGACACGCGTCCTTGTCAACATCAAGACCCGCAAGAGCGTGTGGCGACAGAGCACCCGTGACGAGGGGAGCGTGGCTGTGGATTGGAACAAAGACAGCCGCGCGGTGGCTTTCGTGCGCGACCACAACCTGTGGGTGACCGACGCCCAGGGCAAATGCCGCCAGGTCACCAACGACGGTTCGGAAAGCCTTGTTTACGGACAGAGCGTGCACCGCAACGAGTTTGGCATTGACGGCGGCATCTTCTGGAACAATGCCGGCACACGCGTGGCTTTCTACCGCATGGACCAGAGCATGGTCACTGACTATCCCCTCATCAACGTGCCCGAACCCACCGACACCACGCAGGTGATTGCTACTCCCGCCCCCGAGACCTATCCCATGGCCGGGCAGACGTCGCACAAGGTCACCGTGGGCGTCTATGACCTGGCGGCCGACACTGTGATGTACCTCGCCATGGGCGACCCCACCGACCGTTATTTCACCAACATCTCCTGGAGCCCCGACGATAAGCTGATATATGTGTTTGAACTCAACCGAGCTCAAAACGACTGCTGCCTGTATAGCTACGACGCTTGCACAGGCAGGTGGCAATCACAACTCTACCGCGAGATCCACCACAAGTATGTAGAGCCGCAGAGCCCCATCATGTTCCTCCCCTGGGACAACGAGAAATTCGTGATGATGAGCGAGAAAGACGGCTACAACCACCTCTACCTGCACGACATCGACGGCAACCAGTTGCGCCAACTCACCAGTGGCAAGTGGGTGGTGATGAGCATGGTGGGATTTGATCCCAGCACACACTCCGTCATCTACACCGCCAACGAGGAAAGCCCCTTGCAGCAGAATATCTACCGCGTGAACACCGACACCGGCGAGCATTCACGCATCGACGAGGGCGGCCACGGCTGGCATGGCGCAGTGATGAGCCCCAGCGGCAAGTGGCTCATGGACTACTACCAGGAGCCCGACGTGCCACGCAACATTGCCATCGTCAACACCCTCACAGGCAAGGCTACACGCTACTTCACCGCACCCGACCCCTGGCAGGGATACACCGTGCCGCGCTACGAAGTGGGTACCATCAAGGCGGCCGACGATGAGACCGACCTCTATTACCGCATGGTCAAGCCTGCCGACTTCGACCCGGCAAAGAAATACCCCACTGTGGTCTATGTGTATGGCGGTCCGCATGCCCACAACGTCGATGCCCGCTGGCACCACGCCAGCCGCAGCTGGGAGACCTACATGGCACAGCGAGGATATGTGCTCTTCATTCTCGATAACCGTGGCAGCGCCAATCGCGGCCGCGACTTCGAGAACGCCACATTCCACCAGTTGGGACAAGTCGAGATGCAAGACCAGATGCGAGGTGTGGATTTCCTCAAAACGCAAGCCTATGTCGATACCACACGGCTGGGTGTGCATGGGTGGAGCTATGGCGGATTCATGACCATCAGCCTGATGACCAATTACCCCGACGTGTTCAAGGTGGGCGTTGCCGGCGGTCCCGTCATCGACTGGAAGTGGTATGAGGTCATGTATGGCGAGCGCTACATGGGCACGCCACAGAACAATGCCGAGGGATATGCCCTCACCAGCCTCATTCCCCGGGCCAAAGACCTCAAAGGACGCCTGCAAATCATCATCGGCCTCAATGACCCCACCGTGGTGCCACAGCATGCCTACTCGTTCCTTAAAGCCTGCATCGCGGCCGGCACACAGCCCGACTTCTTTGTCTATCCCGGCCAGGGCCACAACATGGCTGGCCACCAGAGCGTGCACCTGCACGAGCGCATCACACGCTACTTTGACGATTTCTTGAAATAAAGATCAAACCGAAACATCGAATTGTCGAAATATCGAAGTAAAACATTAATTATGAAAACAATAACACTATTAATAGCAATGATACTGACAACAGCAACAGCCGGGGCGCAGACTTTGCCCCAGGCACCCGAGTTCTTGAAGAAAGGTGATAAAGTGGTGATCATGTCGCCAGCCAGCACTCCCGTCAAGGCCAAGGTTGACGGCGCCGCCCAGACCTTGCGCGACTGGGGGTTCAAGGTAGAGGTGAGCAAGATGACGCTCAACCGCCACCACATGTATGCCGGACACCCCGACGCACGCACCGAGGAGTTCCTCAAGTATCTGCGCGACCCCGAGGTCAAGGCCATCATCTCGTCGCGCGGCGGCTATGGCTCATCGCAGCTGCTGGCGCGCATCACCCCCGACACTCTCGCCAAGTACCCCAAGTGGATAGTGGGTTACAGCGACATATCGGCACTGCACAGCGCGCAGCTGTGTGCCGGCAACATGAGCCTGCACGCCTGCATGGCAGCAGCCCTGTGCAACGGCACTGACGACCAGATCAACCTTTACCTCAAGAATGCACTCATGGGCCACCTGCCCACATATAGCGTGCCCGGACACAAGTACAACCAGTCGGGCACCGCAAGCGGCATTCTCATGGGGGGCAACCTCGCTGTGCTCAGCAAGATTGCCGGCAGCAAGGACTTTGACTGCCTCGACCGCGACAATCTGGAAGGCAAGGACATCATCCTCTTCCTCGAGGACGTGGGCGAGTCATTCGAACGCGTCAATGCCATGCTCGACCAACTCTACATCAAGGGTGTGATGAAGCACGTCAAGGGCGTCATCATAGGCCGTTTCACCGACTATAAGCCTCGCTGGGACTACAAGGACATGAACGACATGATACATGACACATTCACCGACATGGGCCTCGACGTGCCAGTGTGCTACGACTTCCCCGTGAGCCACGACGAGTCATGGAATTATCCCATGATCGAGGGCCATCCCGTTACCCTTGCAGTTGATAAAGACGGTGTAACACTTTCGTTTGTCTGTGATTAAGTGTTGAAAAACTTGCAATGTATTGCCTGAAATCTTTACCTTTGCAATCAAGAATTTGGGCAATCCTCGCTATCTAGAACTATAACTGTCAAGAAAATAACAACAAAACGACACGAAATGAAAAAAGCTATTTTATCACTCGTCCTGGCCGCTGGCACATGTGCAGCGACATGGGCAACGGTCCATGCACCCAATATCGGCGGCATCTACTACAACCTCGACGACGAGACTCACCAGGGCACCGTCATGGGGTGCAACGTGAACGGCAGCATCACCCTGCCGGCCACAGTGAATTATCAGAACGAGACCTACCAGATCACAGATATCGCTCCATATGCGTTCCTCGACAAGAGGGGCGTGACACAGGTCACCATTCAGCAAGGAAGCCTCACCACGATAGGCAATCAGGCATTCTGCAATTCGGGCATCGTTGCAATAACATTGCCCGAGTCGCTCACCACCATAGGGTCGAGCGTGTTTCACGGGGCCGATAAGCTCAATAGCATCGTCATCCCCGACGGTGTCACAGCGATAGGCGACCGTGCCTTCACTGGTTGCAACAGCCTGGAACAGATAAAGCTACCTGCCGGCATCACTACGATATCCGAATTTATGTTCAGCGGTTGCAACAGCCTCAAGTCGCTCGACATACCCGAGGGAGTCACCACAATCAATGCATTCGCCATCACTAACTGTGCAGGACTCACATCGGTCAATCTGCCCTCAACGTTGCAGAGGCTGGAACAAGCAAGTATCTCGGGCAATCCCGGGATAACCGCAATAACCCTGCCACAGTCGCTGCGATTCATCGGCGAGAACACGTTAGCATTCCTGGGCATCTCGTCGATAACCATTCCCGAGGGGGTCACCACTATCGAGGACTATGCGTTTGCACAGAACAACCATCTGCGATCGGCAAGCATCCCAGGCACAGTCACATCGCTGGGCAGCTTGTTTATCGATTGTCCCGACCTCGCGCGGGTGTACTATCGCGGCACCACAATCTCCGCTCCCGGTGTGGAAGCATTTGCACCCGAGTTGTGGGAGTCTTCGATGCACCTCATCGTGTCCAAGGGCATGAAGAACAAAATCGATGAGGATATGCTGTGGTACTATTTCCCCGTCATCACCGAGGAGGTTAATGGCGATGTGGATGCCAATGGCACTGCCGACGTGTCGGACGTGAACGATGACATCAACACGCTGCTGGGCAAGGGCGACGCCGTCAATGCCGTGGGCGCCGATGTGAACCATGACGGCATAACCGACATCAGCGACGTGTCACAACTCATCAATATTATCCTAAACAAATAACCCGATATGAAAAAGATACTATTGTGCGCATTCTGCACCTTTTCCCTCATGGCATGGGGCCAGAGCAAAGTAACTACATGCGGATATGAACAAAAAGACGGGTTGGAATACTCGCTCAACGACGGCGTTGAGGACATAGCCATCGTGACCCGCTGCGTGACCGTGCCCAGCGGCGGCAAGGTCGTCATTCCCGAGACCATCACCAGCGACGGCATCACCTACGATGTTGTAGGCATAGGCGACATGGCGTTTTATGAGCGAGAAAACCTCAAGCAGGTGGAGTTCATGGGCAACAAGCTCACCAGCATAGGCAATGCGGCATTTGGTGGCTCGGGGCTCACCTCGGTGGCGATACCCGCATCGGTCACATTCATCGACTACGGCGCATTCATGCATTGCAAAGCGCTCACTAGTGTCACTCTGCCCGAAGGCTTGGAAACGTTGCCCGACCATGTGCTCTATGGCTGCACCAGCCTCAAGAACATCAAGCTGCCCGCAAGCCTCAATCAGCTGGGGCCGTCATGTTTAAGTTACTCTGGCATCACCTCGCTTGTGATTCCCGAGGGTGTCACCACCATAGGCAACAGTGCAGTGGCAGTGTGCGAAGACCTTGAAAGCATCACCCTGCCAGCATCGCTCTCCGCCATTGACAACTATGGCATCTATGGTTGCCCGAAACTGAAAAACATACGCCTTCCGCAAGGGCTCAAAACACTAGGCGAAGAAGCGCTCAGCAAGTGCGGCATGCCTTACATACTGCTGCCCGAGGGACTCACCACCATCGGCGACGGAGCCATGAGCCACGACAACGTGCTCAAAGCGGTGAACATACCCAGCACCGTGACAAAAATGGAGGGCGCCTTCTCCGGCCTCACCGGAGCACGCCGCGTATATAGCCGCATCAAGCAAGCCTACCGCCCCGGTGGACAGACATTCGTCACCTGTATCCCCGGCTTTACCTATGGCGGCAAGACCAAGTTCTATGTCCCCAAAGGCTCGCTTTCATCTTACCAAGACGTCTCGCCCTGGTCAATGATGAACATGCTCGTCGAGGAGGTTCCCGGCGACGTTGACGACAACAACACCATCGATGTGAGCGACATGAGCGAGATAATCAACCATGTCCTGGTCAAGGGCAACCCCGAAACCGCCATCGCCGCCGACGTGGATCGCAGCTGCGACATCGACGTGACCGATATCAACATCATCATCAACAAAATTCTGAACAAATAACAACAATACTTGAATATTATGAAAAAATTATCATTCGTCATCGCTATGGCTCTGCTCACTAGCATCAGCAGCTGGGCCGAATCTGTGTATATTGATGATATCCTGTACTCGCTCAGTTTCACCACTTGTAATCTCATGAATGGAACCAAGAAATCGGGCGATGTGGTTATCCCCGAAAAAGTGACTTACAACGGTAAGGAATATGTCGTAGAAGGTATCTGGGACGAGGCCTTTCGCGACAACGTCAAGATTACCTCGTTCACCGTGCAAGGCAACAGCCTCACCACTATAGGCGAGTATGCGTTCTCTAAGTGTACCTCGCTCAAGAAGGTCAACCTGCCCCAATCGGTAAGACGAATCGAGAAACGCGCCTTTGAACAATGCGGCCTCGAGTCGTTTGACATGCCTCCCATCACTTACCTCGAAGAAGGTCTGCTCTACTACTGTACCGACCTCAAGAGCGTGACCCTCAGCCCAACCATCAAGACGCTACCCGCCAACACCGTTTATGGTTGCCACTCACTCACCCAGCTCATCATCCCCGAGGGCATAGAGGCTCTGGCCACCTCCAGTATCAACTACTGCAACAGCCTCACCACTGTGCAATTTCCCAACACTCTTACTACTATAGGAGACAACGTGATGTACAACTGCTTCGCACTGGAGCACATCAACTTGCCGTCATCGCTCAGGACCATCGGCGAGAATTTTATGAGAGAAAACTACCTCAAGTCGCTCATCATCCCAGAGGGACTCACCACCCTGGGAGCATACAGTTTCAGCGAGAACAAAGCCATGGAATCTCTATCGTTGCCCAACTCGCTACGCAACATCGGCACCGGTGCGTTCTATCGATTCAACGTGCTCAAAATGCTCTACGTGAATGCCGACACACGTCTCTCGTCATGGTCCTACATGTTCAGCGGTGCCGACATATTTACGATACAACTCTATGTGCCAGCTCATCTGATTAACAGCTACAAAGAGGAAGACAATAATTTCTGGTATCGCTTCAGGCACATGTATGCCATCGTGCCTTGCGACGTTAACGGCGACGAGATTTGCGACATCAGCGATGTGAACACTTGCATTGACATGGTCATTGGCATAGGGGCACACGCCTATGATTACAGTGCCGATGTCAACCACGACACAATAATCGACATCAGCGACATCAATGCTATAACCAACAAACTGCTGGGCAAGTGACAACACCCTCCTCGGCAATCTCATCGCCTAGGTGACTCCAAAAACAGGAAAAATGCAGTAAAAGACAAAAAAAACAGTTTTTTTCTTGCGGGGATGCAAAATTAGTTGTACCTTTGCATCCGCAATGCCCAAGTGGCGGAATTGGTAGACGCGCACGTTTCAGGTGCGTGTGCCGCAAGGCGTGAAGGTTCGAGTCCTTTCTTGGGCACCACAAGTGGTTGGTAATCTGATGATTATCAACCACTTAACTTTTTAACCACCCCCCCATATTTATAGAAATTGGCCACAATTTGGTCATAGTGCTATGCTACCATACAAAAAAGGTGTGCCACTTTGGACACACCCAAACCTTTGTTTTCCCTTAGCTCAAAACATATTTCCATTATTCACAATGTTAGCCAACTCATCAGCTTTCTCATCTAAACTTGCTTTCACATATTTGTAGAACATTGCTTCTGTTTTGTGCCCACTCAAACTCATCATTAAATTGGTGGGATACCTATGAGACAAATACATATTTGTGATACAAGTTCTTCTTGCTGAGTGGCAACACACAAGTCCCCATCTTCTCTTATATGAATTGCCCTCTTTATCATATTCAATACTTCTTTCTCTCTTTGCAACTTCTAAATCAAGTCCCTTCTCTGTTTTTGTCAGCAAAGTGCTTACCAATTCATTCAAACTTGGCACTGTTTCAGCAAGTTTTTTACATACCCTTTTAATGCCTTTGTTCATTTTTTGATTGGTTATCTTTGGCACTTTGTAGTCATATTTCTTTAACAAGATTTCCAGCCTATCATCTAAACAAGGAATTACAACTTGTGATTTTGTTTTTTGTTGATATATCCTAATCACTTTTGTTCCATTGGCAGTTGTGTCAAAATTAGTTTTGTCTAGTGTGCTGTAATCACTAAATCTCAATGCAGAAAAACAACTAATCAAAAACCAATCTCTATATATCTCTTCCTTGCCACTAAGTTCCATTGCATATAATGCATTTATTTCTTCCACAGACAGATATATTTTGCTTGTCATATCACTGTCCCTTACCTGCACACTTTTTATCTCACTTAATGCCATTTGATTTGTATGCAGTCCCAACCTATTTGCAGTCCTAACTAATGTCTTGAATAACCTCACATGTTTATCTATGGTGTTTTTTGAATAGTCAAGACTCTCCAAATATGCTATATACCTATCTACCAACAATTCATTTATATCATCCCACATAAAAGGACGCAGACTATAAAAGTCTAAAAACACCCTTTTAAATTGCAACCAATTCTTGCATGCCTCTTTTGAGTATCTCTCCTTCTTGACTGTTCTTGCTACTCCATTTACAATATTTTCAATATGTTCAATTACAAAGTTCTTTACATTTGATTTCTTCTTTTTCTCTATGTCCTTCTTCAATTGCTCAACTCTGTTCAATTCTTCTCTCTTGTCAGCAAGAACAATATTTTCAATTACTCTGTCCAAGCTTTCTTTGGTCAGTCTATGGTGAAATCTCATGTCTGCAATTGCTTCCTCTATCAAAGCAATTTTTTTGGAAATGCCTTTCTTGGTCAAGTAGTTTGCCAACTTTCTCTCACTTTGGGATACTTCCTGCCATTCCTTGATATCAACATTAATTCTCAAACTCACCCAACAAGCAGTACCTTCAACATTTATTCTAGAAAACAGTGGGCATTTACCCACTGTTTTCTTTGTCCTTAGAACTAATTTCATACCACTATCAGCAAGCAGTTCTAATTAATCCTTCACTTTCTGCCCTCAAAATATCTGCCATACTGAAAAGTTTCTTTCTTCCACCTAATGGCAATCTCTCAATCCTACCATCCTTCTCCCACTTTTCAAGAGTTTGCTTACTGATATTCCACCTTTGACAGAGTTCCTCAGTATTCAATCTCTTGTCCTCAAGATTTACATTACACATTTTGTCAGAGATTACCTCTTCCACAACTTCTTTCACCCAACCCTTGAAAGTATATTTCATACTTTCAAGTACACTTGCCCAACACCTTGTGTCAAGCAAAGTAATATCAACATAATTTTTCTCCATAATAATTTAAAAATTTATAATTCAAACATAACAAAGCCATCTTGATTTTTTCAGTTTCAGATAAATTGTTTTATAAAAAATTACAATTCATTGATAATCCGTATGTTCTACAAGTATTTTTGTATTCTTTCATACCACCTTATTCTAGTAATAAAGCCAAGGTCAAGCTTGCATCTCCCAGGAAAAGCAATCAGCCAAGATATGACTATACCTATTATATCTAGTATCCAGGCAGCGACCAATGTGGCAATGAAAATAATGATATAACCTACTATGCTCATTTACCAAGATTTCTGCCAAAACTTTAGTATCTCACTGCCCAGATAGAACTTTCTGCCCGTGGAAGCTCTAATTCCATATCTAATTCTGCCTTTCTTGGCGTATCTTGACAAGGTGTTCCTGTGTATGCCAAGCAACTTACAGGTCTCCACTATGGAGTATCTGCTTGTGAGTTTTACATTTGGTTCTGTTGAAGTCATTTGATTTCTATTTTAATATCGTTAATTACTTGGAATAGTCTATACCATTCCACGTCCGGTTCTTGCAATCCCCAGAACTCAATAAGTTCTGCCTTGGTTTTCTTTTCTCCAATAAGGCTGGGGGTGAGAACATTTGGTTTGCCTACCTCCTTAATTTCTGCTATGTATACTATTTGTTCCATTATATATATTGTTTTAGTTTCCTTAAAGTGTTTACAGATCTGCCAGTAATCTTGCTCACAATTTTCAGGCTGAGGCCGCTTGCGAGCAACCTCAATTCATACTGATACTCTTTCACGTAATTTTCTTTTGGTTTTCGATACCCTTTTGTTCTTCCTACCATATGATTTTTAGTTAGTAATCATTTATTCTTTCTGCTCGCACAAGGTGTATATGCTCTGCTTTGGGAAAAAGGCGCTTAGCTTTGTTAAATGCTGACATGGGGTTTCTTGCATCTATATATGCTTTGGTGTCCCCTACATTTGTTCTGACGATAAAGTGATAGCGTATCATCATCAAAAAGATAAGCAGTCATATGTTTCCAGAAGTTCTTCTTGACGAAGTCCAAGGTAGCGTTTGGTGATTGCAACATTGGAATGGTTGAACAGCTCCATAAGCTTGACCAAAGCCATCTCTGCGTTCTCACTGTTCATGTTATACACCTGCCTGCCAAAGGTCTTTCTCAACGAGTGGCAAGAGAAGTTTTTTATCTTCATCTTGTATTTCGCTTTTACTTCCTTCAGTTTTGCATTGATGCGTTGGATGCTGAATACACAATGCTTTTGGCTCACCAATATGTATGACATGGGTGAAATCGGTTTAATGTTCTCATAGCAGTCCTTGATGTGTGCCTGTAGTTGTTTGTTCAGCCTGATTGTCCTGGGCTTCCCTGTTTTCTTCTCTGTAATGGTAAACTCTGTTTTGTCCAGAATCTGATTCCAACGTAGAGCGAGGATGTCAGAGATTCTCAGCCCAGTGAAAATACCCACTGCAATAAGAAGTGATGTCTTGTAATCTCCATCCTTTTCTAATTTGTGGATGAGGTTAGTTGCAGTGTCCCACTCAAGGTAATCTGCGGTTGTTGTAGAATGCTTTATCGACATATTCAGTTTTATTTAAAGTTGAACAAAAGTGAATGTTTATGTTTCTATCTTTTTATGTTTTAACTGTAAGTGCTTGATTTTCAACAAAACGTTCACTTTCAACAGAAGTGAATGTTTTTGAATGCCTACTGTGGAGAAGTTTTGCAATTAAATTGCGTATTCTTAATACTCCTCCCAATAATCCACCAATGAGTCATAACCTTCTTTGATAGCGGAATCAAGGTCATTGACGAAACTCACTACATCGCAAAAAAGGTAATCTTCCTCAGAATCCAATTCGGTTTCTACCTCTGTTATGAGGTCAAGAAAGTTCTCCTCCTCTTCAGCCGCTGCCTCTAGTTCTTGAGCCATCAGGAAGAATGCTTTTATCTTTTCTTTAGTCATGTTCATCGTTGTGCTACTTTGTTTATTATGTATCGCTAATATACAGCTTTGTTTAGTTCTAAGCAACGCATTCTCAGATATTTACATAACATTTAAGAAATATTCGCGATTCAACAAATAGGCACAAAAAAAGGACTGACCTGTGTTTAGACAGACCAGCCCTAAGCCAAACAAACCCAAATGGGCATAGATTAATTCAAGATACCAATTCCATACATCTTCATACAGTTTCTTGCATACTTGTAGAACTCTTTGTTGTACAAAAAATCTTGTCTCACCTTGGAATCCTCCCAACAGCCAAGCTCACACATAAAACCTATCATTCTTGAGACTTTCTCTTGGTCTTTACTGTGCTGCCCCATAAGATTCTTAATTACCATCATTAAGGACTTCTTGTAATTGCATTCAGGCATATCATCAATATACTCCAATGCCTTTTCAAAATGATTTTCATTTTGAAACTCATCATGTTGATTCATCATCCAAATGTTGTTGTCAGCCATAGGGTCTCCATATGTCCATTCTCCATGTTTCCAATCAGTTTTAAACATAAAGGTCATACCACCAACCATACCACTTTTTCCTGGAACCCAGGTAGGCAAAGCAATGCAATCAAATGTCTTGCCAATAAATTCTTTCTTTTCCATAATCATTATAAT
>JAGHSP010000328.1 GCA_018065815.1 Candidatus Sodaliphilus limicaballi
ACCTTGAAGCAATCCTCGTTTTGCTCAATGATAGTGTTGAACTCGGGATAGCGACGCACGAGTTTCAGGTTAACATAGGGAGACTCGTTAACCTTAATCTCATACAGGCTGCCAAATCCGTTGGCAAGTGCACTGCGCAGGCAGTCGATCGATGCACCCTTGTCACCCATCTCCACGTCACCGATGTCACTGTAAAGGGCCGATGCTGTAATGTAAGTTTGTCCACCAGGGAGAATACCGTCTTGGATAATCTGCTTTGCCCAGTCGCGAGCCTCCATGTCATTGCCCAGCTCATGGAGAGCAAAACCACGCAGGCTGTTGTAGTCATTGCCCAGGCGAAGCATCGCCTCAAAGTCGTTGGTTGCAGCTACTGCATTTTTCAAGCGATACTTGTTGATCCATCCGCGCAGCAGCAATGCCTCGCTGCAAGCAGCGTCGCGGTCGATGATTGCGTTGACGCACTTGAGGGCATCGGCATCCTTGCGCTGTGAGATGAGCAAGCGTGCCTTGGCCATAAGGGCCTCGACGCTAGCGGGATTGAGCGACAACGCTTTGTCAAGGTCGGCATAGGCAGCGCCATAGTTGCCACCCTGACCGCGGTTGAACTCAATGCGAGACTTGAGGATGTAATAGTCGGCTTCGTCGCCCTTCATCTCAATAGCCTTGTTGATGCTAGCAAGCGCTTCGTCATATTCCATGAGCTCCATCTGGCACAATGCAGCGTCACCGTAGATTGAATGGAAATCATACAGATTGTTAGAGATAATTGCCTGCAAGTCCTTGAGAGCCTGTCCATAGTGCACATGGCGCAATGCGATGCTTGAACGCACATAGTAGAACATGCCCACGCGCGGAGCCTTGTCGATGCTGTTGGCAAGCGCGTTCATCACAGCGTCATAGTGCGTGTCGCTCATTGCGATGAGCGACTGCAATGCCGCACCAGTGTCGCTGCCCACGCTCAATGCCGAAATGAGATCCTGCGCCGCAGGTTCATACTGCTGCATCCGGCTCAAGATATCGGCACGGTTGATATACACTTGAGGCTCGGCAGTGAACAGGCTGACTGCCTTGTCAACATAACTTGCAGCCTTCTCATAGTTGTTGCGTTGCACCTCAATTTTAGCCAAGCCATACATGGCGTCATAGTTCATGGGGGTGTCACGCAAGATGCTCTGGAAGTTGCGCGCGGCGGCATCAAGATCGTTGACCTTAAGGCTCACCTTGGCAAGCATGTCGATGCAGCCCATCGACTTGGGATTGAGTGCCGAAGCTGCACGCAATGCCTCTACCTCTTCTCCGTAGTTGCCCTGTGCATCAAAGATGCGGGCCTTGAGCATGTAGGTGTCAAACGCCAGATTCTTTTCTTTCTCGGGAACTTGCTCAAGCACCTCATTGGCATCGGCAAGAGCTTGGGCATATTCGCCGTTATAGAACAACTGGTTGGCACGTGCAAAACGTGTCTCATAGTCGCCAGGTTTGTTTTGTAATTGCTCGTCATACACCTTCATCACGGCTTGCGTGATCTTGTCGCGCACACGGGCATCGTCGCCACTAGTCTGTGACCATGCTGTGCTGAATGTTGCCAACAACGCAAGCAACAGAAAAATGTTTCTCAATTTCATACTATATAGTAGTTAAATTTATAATTTCCTTATTTAGAGTGCCTCTTGTGGTCTATGGTTTAATGGAGGCGTTATTTTTCCAGCTGGTTCACTGCGCTTCGCAGTGTAGCGAGGCGTGTGAGCAGCCCCTCAAGCAAGTCGAGGCGCAGCATGTTGGCGCCATCGCTCTTTGCCACGCTCGGATCTTGGTGGGTTTCCAGGAACAATCCGTCGGCACCCACGGCAATCGCAGCGCGCGCCATGGGTTCAATGAGATGAGGCAGACCGCCTGTCACCCCCTTCGAGGTGTTAGGTTGCTGCAACGAGTGAGTGATATCAACTATCACCGGGGCATATTGCTGCATCGTGCTGATGCCACGAAAGTCAACAATCAGGTCTTGGTAGCCGAAGGTGGTGCCACGCTCGGTAATGGCTACGTCGTCATTGCCGGCATCACGCACCTTCTGCACTGCAAACTGCATGGCCTCGGGCGACAGGAACTGTCCTTTCTTGATATTAACCATGCGACCTGTGCGGGCAGCAGCGACCAGCAAGTCGGTCTGGCGGCACAGGAATGCAGGAATCTGGAGCACATCAACATATTGCGCTGCCATCTCGGCTTCCTCGGCTGTGTGGATATCAGTAACCACTGGTATGCCGAAGGTGTCGCGCACCTTCTGGAGTATCTTCAAGGCTTTCTCATCGCCTATACCAGTGAAGCTGTCGATGCGCGAACGATTAGCCTTGCGGTAACTGCCCTTGAACACATAAGGGATGCCCAGGCGTGAGGTGATATTCAACGCTTTCTCGGCAATATCCATCGCCATGTCTTCGCCCTCGATCACGCACGGGCCTGCAAGAAGGAAAAACTGGCCGCTTGCGGCACTGGTCAACTGTTTAATCATCTTTGTTTAGTTTCATTAATCTGAATCAGCGTGTGACACGATGCCACCGCCTGCACCGCAGCAGTCTCGGTGCGGAGTCGGCTGTCGCCCAGCGTTACCGGAACAAAACCGGCGTCGAGGGCAGCCTTCACTTCCTCGGGGCTGAAGTCGCCCTCGGGGCCGATGAGTATCAATGCCTCCTCACCGGGAATGTATTCACGAGCAAAAACCTTGCGTTGCTCGCGAGGGAGCGTCATGTCGCAATAGGCTATGTAACGCTTGCCCTCAAACGGGGCGTTAATCACCTGCATCACCGGAGTCATCGCGTCCAGCATGGGCAAGGTGGCCTTGAGCGATTGCTTCATGGCACTGACGAGTATCTTGCGCAAGCGTTCGGGCTTCACTTCCTTGCGCTCACTGTAACGGCATTGCAGGGGGATGATGCGGTCGATGCCCATCTCGGTGCATTTCTCTATCATCCACTCAATGCGGTCGATGTTTTTAGTGGGAGCAATGCCCACCACAATCTTGTGAGGCCAGTGCGGCGCACGTGCCTCGCTGCGCATAATCTCTACGGCGCACCTTTTCTGGTGCGCCATAGTGATGCGAGCGTGATGCCATGTTCCGTTGCCATCCACCACTTCAATCTCATCGCCTGCGGCAAGACGCAATACCTTAACGCAGTGATGTGACTCCTCCTCGCTCAATGTGAAGGTTGTTGCTATGTCGGGACAGTAGAACAGGTGCATCTCTGTTGTGAGTTAATTAATTCTTAATTTAGATTTTGCTGGGATCGTGTTTGTACTTGAACAGAACCATGAATGATACTGCCACGACAAGTGCAAAGCCTGCGAAGATGTACCAAGCAGTGGGCCAACCGGCATCAAACTTGCCAACGAGGAATCCGTTTTCGTTCCATGTGCAGAAATGATCAATAATCTTGCCAGCAGCAAGTGTACCGATTGTTGCACCGAGGCCATTGGTCATGAGCATGAACAAACCTTGTGCCGAAGCCTTGATGTCAGGATCACACTCGCGGTCAACAAACATCGCGCCCGAAACATTGAAGAAGTCAAACGCAACACCATAAACGATGCAAGAAAGCACGAACAGAAGCACACCAGGCATTGCAGGGTTGCCCAGGCCGAAGAAACCAAAGCGGAATACCCAAGCAAACATAGCGATGAGCATAACCACCTTGATGCCATAACGCTTCAAGAAGAAGGGGATGAGCAGGATGCACAATGCCTCGCTCACCTGCGACAGCGACACGAGCATTGTTGCATTGTTAGCAGCAAAACTATCGGCATACTCGGCAACACCTTTGAAGTGAGTAAGGAACGGGGTTGCATAGCCGTTAGTAACCTGCAGTGACATACCAAGCAACATAGAGAAGATGAAGAACATAGCCATCTTCTTGGTCTTAAACAGTTTGAATGCATTGAGTCCCATGCTTTCTACCAGCGAGCCGCCTTCCTTCTTAACCAGCTTGCAAGCAGGCAAAGTGAAGCAGTAAACAAAAAGCAACACACTGAGGACACCAGATACCAAGAACTGGTAGTGAGTGAGTTGGAACTTAAAATCGTTAGGATCCAGAGTGAATGAGAAGCCATTATCGTCAAGAACCGCGCAGTTTACAAACCACATGGTTGCAATGAAACCTACGGTACCAAAAACACGAATGGGCGGGAAGTCCTTAACAGTGTCCAGGCCATTGTCCTTCATGATTGTAAATGCAGCAGTATTACTCAATGCCAATGTGGGCATATAGAATGCAACGCTGATTGTGTAGATAGTAATAAACAAAGCCTTGTCGGGCGTAGCTGTTGATGCTCCGAGATAGAACAAACCAATCATTGCCATACCAGCAATAGCGTGGCAGATGCCAAGCAACTTCTGGGGCTGAATGTACTTATCGGCAACAATACCCATGATTGTGGGCATAAAGATAGATACGATACCCTGGATTGCATAGAACCAAGAGATTTCGGCGCCCATGCCAGCTTTTCCGAGGTAATTTCCCATACAGGTGAGATAAGCTCCCCACACAGCAAACTGCAGGAAGTTCATCACAATCAGTCTTACTTTCAAATTATTCATGTTAATGTTTTGTTATTTATTAGTTTATTAAAATTTCAACTTGCAAAGATAGCAATTTATTTGCACATTCACACCACAATGGCCATGCTTTCTACTTTTCTTGTCGCCTTGACTCCAAAATCTTTTGAATTTGGGCGGCCTGTTCATACTCCTCAAGCTCGACATGGTGCTGCATGCGAGCCTTGAGCCGGTCGTCCGACATATCCTCCAGCTTGGTTGGTAGGTCACGCGCGTCATTCTGCTCGAGATGAGCTGGGTCATAACTGGCACAACTCATAACATCCTCTGTGGCATAGATAGGAGCACCAGTGCGCAGCGCCAGCGCAATGGCATCGCTTGTGCGTGAGTCAAGCTCGGTCTCCACATCCCCGTTGGTCACTGTGAGCACCGACGAGAACACGCCGTTGTCAAACGATGTAATCGTGACCTTGCTCAACTCTATGCCGAATGCGTGAAACACGCTCGACATCAAGCCATGGGTGAGCGGGCGAGGCGGGATAATGCCCTCAAGCCTTACTGCAATTGACTGTGCCTCGGCCATACCCACAACGACGGGGACACGGCGAGTGCCGTCTTTCTCGCACAACATCAGGGCATAAGCCTCTCGCATGCGGCTGCGGGTGACGCACATGACTTCAAGTTCTACACAGTGGGCAGTCATACTCTTTTACTTTGTTATCACGCCACTGCCATAACACAAGTGGGCCTTCTCGTCATATATCACTGCAAACTGCCCGGGAGCAATGCCCTGAACGTCCTGTTCGCTCCTGATTATCCATTCTTCTCCCTCATTGTAGAGTTTTCCCTTCATGAACACAGGAGTGTGACGGTTCTTGAACATGATATCGACAGGCCCTGTGGTTTCGCCCCACGGATTTCCGCTGATGAAGTGCATCTCGGCAAGGCGCAGCTCGCGACCGTACTGGCGCATCGTGTCATAACCGCCCGACACATAGATCACATTATCATGCACGTTCTTCTTAACCACATACCATGGGCCTCCGCTCAATCCTAAACCACGTCGCTGACCTATGGTATGGAACCAGAATCCGTTGTGTTCGCCCAGTTTGCGTCCGGTTTCTATCTCAATGATAGGGCCCTTCTTCTCACCCAGATGCCTGCGGATGAAATCATTATAGTTGATCTGTCCCAGAAAGCAGATGCCCTGGCTGTCCTTGCGGTAAGCGTTGGGCATACGCACTTCGGCAGCAATGCGGCGCACTTCCTCCTTGGGCATGTTGCCTATGGGGAACATCAAGTGCTTCAGCTGGTCGTAGGTGATTTGGGCAAGGAAATCGGTCTGATCCTTTACCGGGTCAACGGCTGTGGCAAGATACTTCACGCCATCCACGACATCGGTTGTGGCATAGTGCCCTGTGGCAGTCATGTCAAACTCATGTCCCCAGCGCTGCTCAAAGTAACCAAACTTGATCATGCGGTTGCACATCATGTCAGGATTGGGGGTACGCCCTTCCTTAACCGTGCGCAAGGCATACTCCATCACGTTGTCCCAGTACTCCTCGTGAAGCGACACCACCTCTAGCGGCAAGCCATACTTGCGTGCTATGAGCTGGCACATCTCTATGTCTTCCTCAGCGGCACAATCGCCCTCGTCGGTGTCCATGCCTATGCGTATATAGAACAACTGGAGGTCATGGCCCTGTTCCTTGAGACAATGCACAGTGACGGCACTGTCAACACCTCCCGAAATCAATGCGGCTATCTTCATAACTTTTTATGCATTCTCAAGCACATCATTGTCCTTCTCATCATCGACAATGTGGGCCGAAATAATGTAGTCAAGAGAAATCTTGCCAGGACCTGCAAGCAGGATATAGATAAATATGCCTATGAACATCACAGGATATCCCGGCTGGAAATTAAACAAATGGTCGGCAGCGCCCTGCGACAGAATCACCTTCTCGGCAATCGCCATGATCACCATGGGGCCTACCACCGCAATGCGAGTGAGAAGGCCTAGGATGATAAACGTAGCGCTCAACAATTCCACCACAAGCAGCAACGACATCGTCAACTCTGGCGACATGCCCATGACACCAGTCATCGAGTCGCTCAATGCTTCGAAATGAAGCATCTGACGAACGCACAACTGCAAGAACATCACACCTGTGAACAGACGCAAGAACAAACGCGACAGGTTGCTGTAAGTATAACCCGTGCTGAAAAGAAATAAGCGTTTCAAGAAATCCATAATATTCACATAATTAGGAGTTAATATCTCAACAGAACCCACCTTAATTCACTGCGGCCTTCACTTCCTCCACAGTAACATTTTTAGTAACAATCTGTCTATCCTTGTTCAAGATGAAACAACCGGGAATAGCACGAACATCCACGAGATCCATAACCTGGTCGCAACTGCCGTTGATCCAAGTCTCTGGCTGACTTTCAAGCCAGCCAGCAGCAGGCTTACCCACATATATCTGGATAACCTTCAACCCGCCTTGCTCGATCAATCGGTTTACTCCCACGTCGGTGCTTAAACGTGTGCGGTCGATAATGCTTCCCGCACCTTCATCAGTGAAAAACAACAGGAAACTTTCAGCCTCGATGTCATTTATCTTAATCTTGCCCGACGAGGTTTGAATATCTAACGAAGGAATTTCATGTCCTTCGAGATTCTTATTTATCACCTCAACCTGATGCTTATAGTAGTTTCTATCGGTAGCTTTCAAGTGCGACGACTCGGCCATCGCTTTTGCTACCTCAACATACAACTCGTCGCTCCAAAATTCAGCATTAGGGCCATACAAAGCAGCCTCGGCAGCCGCACCCACCTTTAAGAGGTTAGCGGAATTAGCACGGGCCTTATATACAAAATTTCGCACCGACGACAACACGATGTTGCGATGGGCAAACTTGAAGAAATTCACATAGTCGCGAAAAGTTTTCTCAAACATAGCATCATCCTTTATGGGATGCGCAATGTCAAATTCATTCCAGAAATTCACAACAATATGATTACACCTACTCTCAAGTGTAGAGCAAGTGTCAGGAGCAACAGGGTATTTGAACATAGTTTCCTCCACACCCTGAGCATAACAATTCAGTACAAACGCCGACAATGCTACAGCACTGAATATAGACAGTAAACGCTTCATAATATACATTAATAATACAATCTATGCAATTTAAACTACTAAATTACACCAAAACCACGACCCATACAAATTAACACAAAAAAAACTGAAAACATTCAACATTTTTTCACGTTTTCAACCCAATCAGTGTGACTATTCAGCAATAGAATTTTGCAGAGCCCCCGCCCAGACCTTATGAAAATCTTTCTCTCGCACAAAGCATAAGGCGCAAGCGAAGGCAGGGCAGGGTAAACGCGATACACTATACTGCGGTTGAAGACCTCAACCTTGCACGTTTCGAGGTAGCGGTCTTCAACAGCAATTTTGTTACACTTCACGCCCCCACCGGCAGCCCGCAGGTCTGCGACCAGCGGTTAACCAAAGTTACGACCTCCCTGAGGTCTAAATAATCCACAAAATATACATTTTCAATGAAAAAATCAGTGAGTTCAGTGTGCTCTGCGCGGGGAGTTCCATTGCTGAATAGTTACGTCCTTCTATGTCTATGTGGGAGAATTGGGGAAGTGGAGAAGTCGGGGGTACTTCGTCTTTTGCGAAATAACGAAGCTGGTTCATTTTATT
>JAGHSP010000409.1 GCA_018065815.1 Candidatus Sodaliphilus limicaballi
ATCAAGCGTGTGAAGCGCGGCTACTATGAGTGCGACGTGCAGGTCGTCACGCGCGACCCTGCCAGCTGGCCCGAGAATGAAATCACCAATGAGTGCTTCCGTCGCCTTGAGGCGACCATCAGGCGCGCGCCGCAATACTGGCTGTGGAGTCACAACCGCTGGAAACGCACCCGCGAGGAGTTTGAGCGGCACTACAAGATTGTGGGCGGCAGAGTTTTAAGGGTTTAAGGGTTTAAGACATAAGGATAAAACAATCTGCGTAATCTGCGTAATCTGCGAGAGGTTCAAAAAAATTCTTTTAATTATTTTGATTTCTTTCAGTTTTAATCCTCGTAATTTGCTTTTAATATAGAATTGCTATGATAAATTTCACCCCGCTTGTCAGGGGGCATTTCAGGAGCCGCCTTGAGCAGCAGACTCGATACATCCGGTATGCCGACAGTGTGCAGCAAGGCACGCTGGTCTCTCTTGTGGAGAAGGCTGCCTTGACGCAGCTGGGGCGCAAGTATGACTTCTCGACGTGCCGCACCTACCGCGACTTTGCCAGCCGCGTGCCTCTCTACACCTATGAGGACCTGCGCCCCACGGTGATGCGCATGATCAAGGGCGAGAAGGACCTGCTGTGGCCCGGACGTGTGATGAACTTCGCGCAGTCGTCGGGCACGTCGGGAGGCAAGAGCAAGTACATTCCCATCACGCAAGACTCGTTCAAGCTCAACCATTACCAGGGTGCGAGCGATGTGGTGGCGCATTACCTGAACCTCAACCCTAGCAGCCGCATCTTTGCCGGCAAGGCGCTCATACTGGGTGGCAGTTTTGCCAATGAGCTTGAGCTGCCGCGATGGGTGATGGTGGGCGACCTCTCGGCCAACCTCATCGAGTTCATGAATCCGCTCGTCAACCTCATGCGTGTGCCTAGCAAGAAAGTTGCGCTCATGGAACGCTGGGAGGAGAAACTGCCTGCGCTGGTCGAGGCGAGCATGAATGAGGATATCACTAATTTGAGCGGCGTGCCGTCGTGGTTTCTCACTCTCATCAAGGAGGTGATGAGCCGCAAGGGTGTGCAGTGTCTGCACGAGGTGTGGCCCCACCTTGAGGTGTTTTTCCACGGGGGTATCTCGTTTGCTCCTTACCGCAAGCAGTATGAGCAGCTGTGCGACATGAGCAAGATGCACTTCCTTGACACCTACAACGCCAGCGAGGGATTCTTCGCTGTGCAGTCGTCGTGGGACACCACGGCAATGATGCTCCTGCTCGACGTGGGCGTGTTCTATGAGTTCATACCCATCGAGGATGCCGAGAGCAGCACTCCCGAGGTGTATCCGATATGGGAAATCGAAGCCGGCAAGACCTATGAGCTGGTGATCACCGCATGCAACGGACTATGGCGTTACCGCCTGGGCGACACCGTGCTCGTGGAGCAGCTCAACCCGGTGAAGATCAAGATTGCAGGCCGCACCAGCTGCTTCATCAATGCCTTTGGCGAGGAGCTGATGGTGCACAATGCCGACCACGCCATCACCGCGGCATCGCACGCCACAGGCATCAACGTGCTCAACTACACCGCCGCGCCAGTCTTTGCCACAACAACCACGCGCGGACGCCACGAGTGGCTCGTGGAGCTGGACCGTGAGCCGGAGTCGATGGAGCAGTTTGCCCAGGTGCTCGATGCCACGCTCAAGAGCGTGAACAGCGACTACGAGGCCAAGCGCACCGGCGACATCTTCCTCGACCCACCCACCGTGAGGGTGGTGCCACGCGGCACATTCGACCAGTGGCTCGCTGCCCACGGCAAACTGGGAGGGCAGCGCAAGGTGCCGCGCCTGAGCAACGACCGTCACATCGTGGATGAAATTTTACGATGACGATGCGCTCGCTTCGCTCGCTACGATGACGATGACTTTTTTCGTTGACTTCTTTGACAACAACGACTCATGGAAAGGATAATGCAGTATGTGTGGCAGCACCGGTTGTGGTGCAGTGAGGACATGGTGACCAACGATGGCCGCCGTGTGCGTGTGCTTGACCCCGGCATGCTCAACACTGATCAGGGTCCCGACTTTTTCAACGCCAAGGTGGAGATTGACGGCAACGTGTGGGTGGGCAATATCGAAATCCACGTGCGTGCCAGCGACTGGCGGCGCCATGGCCACGACTCCGATAAGGCTTACGACAGCGTGATACTGCATGTGGTGGAGAAGGATGACGCGCCGGTGTACCGCACCACGGGCGACCGCATCCCGCAACTCGTGTTGCAGGTGGCGCCGCGGTTCACCGAGAGCCTTGACCGCCTCATCAACTCCCGCACCGAGATACCTTGCGCAGCATCGCTGCACACACTGCCACGGCTCGCTATAACCGACTGGATACAGTCGCTCGCCTTCGAACGCCTGCACAGCAAGGTGGAACGCATCGCCCAACTGCACAGTGCCACCTGCGGCAACTGGGAGGAGGTGTGCTACGTGACCCTGTCGCGCAACCTGGGATTCGGCGTGAACAGCGACGCCATGGAGCGGCTGGCGCGGCGCACGCCGTTGCGGCTGCTGCACAAGCACAGCGACTCGCTGTTCCAGATAGAGGCGTTGCTCTACGGCCAGGCGGGCATGCTCGATGCCAAGACCGCAGCCACCGACGCCTATGCGCAGCAGCTAGCGCGCGAATACTCGTTCCTGTCCAACAAATTCTCCTTGCAGCCCATGGAGGGCGAGGCGTGGAAAGTGTTCCGCATGCGTCCGCAGAATTTCCCCTACCGCCGCATCGCGCTCATGGCACACTACATCGAGGGAGGTTTCAACCTGATGCAAGCCATCCTCGACGCCAGCAGCGAGAAGGAGCTGCGTCAGTTGTTCAGGGTGGAGTTGAGCGGCTACTGGTCAACCCACTACACTCTGGGCAAGGAGAGCAACATGACCACCCGCGCCCTGGGCGAACGCTCCATCGACATCATACTCATCAACACCGTTGCCCCACTCTACTATGCCTACGGCGAAATAACGGGCAGCGAGAAATACATAGACCGTGCCGTGTCGCTGCTTGAAGAACTGCGTCCCGAGGAAAACTCCATAGTCCTTGCCTTTGCGGCAGCCGGACTGAAAAGCGACAGTGCCCTCGCCTCGCAGGCCCTCATCCAGCTCAGGCGCGAATACTGCGACGCCCGCAAGTGCATTTACTGCCGCTGGGGCCACAAGTTCCTCTCCGCCGCCGCAAAGCAGAGGTGAAGCACTTGTTTGTTTCGCTAAAAAGTAGTACCTTTGCTACGAGGGTTTTATATTGATGCATTTTCATAGCACTCCCCGCGCGGATCTCGCAGATCACACGGATGAAATTTATTCAAAAATAATATCCTCGAAATCCGTGAATCTGCGCGGGGGGGGCAGCAAAAAACTCTATCGGTGAATATTCACCTGAAAAAGAAAATTTTATTAAACAAAAACTACAAAACAAATCAAGATATGAAGAAATCACTCATAGCATTGTTTCTGGCAGGTGCCAGCCTCACGCCTGCCGTGGCCGATGTGGTCACCCCCGAGAGCACAGGATTCAAGTTTACCGACACCAAGGTGGTGAAGGACACCCCCATCAAGGACCAGTATGAGACAGGCACCTGCTGGTGCTTCTCGATGTGTGCCTTCATGGAATGTGAGATTCTGCGCACGAGCGGCCGTGAGGTGGACTTGAGCGAGATGTATGTGGTGCGCATGCTCTACCCCGAGAAGGCGCAGAAATTCATGCGCATGGAGGGCGAGATGCGCTTCAACCAGGGCGGTGGCATCCTTGATGTGCCCTACGCCTGGGACAAGTATGGCATGGTGCCAGAGAGCGTCTATAACGGCATGGGATATGGCGAGGAGAAGCACGACCACCGCGAGCTCGTTGCCGGCATGAAAGGCTACATGAAAGGTATCGTAGCCAAACCCGGCACCCGCTACACCACAGCATGGAAGGGAGCCATCAACGGCATCCTCGATGCCTATCTGGGCAAGGTGCCCGAGACGTTCACCGTAGATGGCAAAGAGTACACCCCCAAGACCTACGCGCAGTCGCTGGGACTCAACATGAAGGACTATCAGGCGTTCTCGTCGTTCACGCATCACCCGTTCTACGAGGAATTTATCATCGAGATACCTGACAACTGGCTGTGGGCTAAAATGAATAACGTGCCTCTCGACGAGATGGAACAAATCGTTGACAATGCCATAGGCAGCGGTTATGCCGTGGCGTGGTCGGCCGACATGAGCGAGAAGACATGGCAGTGGGACAACGGATATGCTATCATGCCCGCGCCCAAATCGATGAGCAAGCAAGAGCAGGCACGCTGGGACAAACTGCCCAAAAAAGACCGCAACGTCGAGATGTATAAGTACGACGGTCCTCAACCCGAGATTGAGGTGACGCAAGAGGTGCGCCAGCGCATGTTTGACTCATATGAGACCGTAGATGACCACCTCATGGTCATCGTGGGCATCGCCCGCGACCAGAAGGGCAACAAGTATTACAAGGTGAAGAACTCGTGGGATACTAACCAGATTTACGATGGTTACATCTATGTGTCAAGCGCCTATTTCCGCGCCAAGACCATCAACATCCTCACCCACCGCGCCGCTGTGCCCCACAGCAT
>JAGHSP010000193.1 GCA_018065815.1 Candidatus Sodaliphilus limicaballi
GTTATGTATCTTCAGAAGCGACTGGAACGCATGGAGTTAGAGCTTGCAAATTGTGGTTAGACTCATGCTCGTTGGGATTTTGTTATATAGAAGCATAAAAATCAAAATAAAAATATTTTCTTTTTTTACCGGACAACAATAATTTTCAATGAAAAAATCAGTGAGATCAGTGAGATCCGCGCGGGGAGTCCTCAAAAAAAGTTATTGGTGAATAGTTACCTCTGCGGGAGATCCGCGCGGCACCGCGTTTTGCGGGAGATTTATACTTCGTTTAATAAGAAAGTCATGTAATGCGGAATGTTTAGTATCGCACCATTTCTCTCAAGATTGAAATCACCTATCTTAAACGCATTGGTCACGTGATACTTTTCTTGATGTTTCATTATTGTTTTCAACGACTTTGCATTTCCGTTGGTGGCTTTGCATTCAACTGGTTTACATTCCCCCTTGTGTCGCATCACGAAATCAACTTCCACGCTGTCGGTCTTGTGAAAGTAGTACAATTTACGCCCCATTTTCCCTAAAACGTCGGCTATAGCATTTTCAAAAATTGCGCCTTTATATGACAGGAGGTTGCCATTCAAAATGTCGTGTTGTGCACCTTCTTCCAGCATGCTCACGAACAGGCCAGTATCGGCCATGTAAACCTTAAAAGCATCGTCAATCGCATTGCCGCTAAGGGGTAATTCGGTGATTGATAAATTGTAGCAGCGTCTTATGATACCTGCGTCTTCAATCCATTGCAGGGAACTGCTGTATTGGCGTCCACGGCCTCCGTGACGAATTGCCGAATACGAGAATTTCTTGTTTTCCCGACTTAGCTGCTTGGGTAGGGATTCAAAGCATTCCCTGATGCGTGCTTTTGCATCATTGGGGGCATATTTTACCATGTCGGCTTTATATTGGTCCACTATGTTTCGCTGCACGCTAATGACCTGATTGATGTCGTGAGTATTAGCATATATTGTCACAGCCTCTGGCATACCACCCACAACAATATATTGCAAAAACAACTCTCTGAGGCGGTTGTGGATAGCCGTTGCTACTTGTTCCTCCTGCTCAAGACAGGTTTTCAGCATCTCGATGACTTCATTGGGCATGCCGTTGGCCCATAACCATTCTTCGTAATCCATGGGAAACATATCGACAATAGTTTCAAATCCCACAGGTATAGATGCCACATTCCCATGTCGGTCGTTGTCGTTCCTATATCCATTAACACCAAGCAGCGATCCTGTACATATAATGTCGAACCTTCCGTCGAGCTTGAAATACTTGAGCGCCATTCTTGCTCGCGGACAATCTTGTATCTCGTCAAAAACTATGCATGTTTCGCCAGGAATAAACGTTGACTGCGGAATAGTTGCCGATAAGGAAAGAATGAGTTTATCCACTTGCAACGAACCGTCAAATATTGTCCTCAGGTCTTCTTGCTCGTTGAAGTCAAGATACACCACATTCTTATAGTTTTTACGGGCAAATTCAAGCACCGAACTAGTCTTGCCACATTGTCGGCATCCCTTTATTACTATGGGTTTGTGGTCAGGCTGTTCCTTCCATCTCTTTAATATGCTGTCAATCTTGCGTTTAAACATAAATGATAATAAAATTAAATATATTTGTGCACATTTCTCGGGCGAGTTTTGTGTGTGCCACGCACATTTCTCGGGCGAGTTTTGTGCAAAGATAGTGATTTTTCTTTAAATAATCCCTTGTTTAAACACAAGATATAAAAAAATACGAAATCTTTCGAGCTATTTTCTAAGCGAAGTTCCCATTGCCATAAGGCAAACAAAAATGAGTTATAACAAATAGACCTCGGCTATCGCCTCCGACATCGAATGAAACTTTTCTTGTCAGGAATTGCGTGTTTGCGAAAAAATCATTAGCTTTGAAGCACCAAGCAAGTAAACCCGTACCGCAATAGGCTCTAATCCTACAGCGAAGTATGGTTCCGGTGTCTGTAGACGAAATATTGGCCGTTAGAGACCTTATAGAAGCTTACTAGTGTCAGAG
>JAGHSP010000263.1 GCA_018065815.1 Candidatus Sodaliphilus limicaballi
GTCAAGCGTAATGTTACTCACCACTCTTGCATCTACGCTATAAGTTCCTAAAAATCTAAATGCAATAGGAAATATAACATAATAGCTCATCAATAAACCCATAATGAACAAGAAATAAACTATCACAATTACCCTTATTGAATATTTCTTTTCATTATCATAAAGAGCAGGTGCCACAAATCCGAATAACTCATATAAGATATAAGGGGACGTTCCTAGCAGAGCAAGATAAATTGAAGTTGTTATGTGTGTCATAAACTGACTGCTCAAGTCTGTTGCTATCAAGTTAACATGATATTTCTCGAAATGAAAATCACAACCCAACAACTTCAACATGTCCTCAATCCACCTGTATGTGCAAAAGTCCCACTCGCTAGGAGCAAGTAGGAAATCAAATATTGCCGTTTTAAAGCAAAAGATGGCTAATGCCAGGATACCAGCGACGATAAGAATACGAAACAGCATCTTTCGGAGGACTTCTAGATGTCCTCCGAAAGTGAGCATACCATTATTTTCGCCCATCAGTCTGTATTAGAGGGATTACTCTGTTCTTGTTTGATCGGTGGCTGTTCTTGCGATTGATTTTCGTCCACATTTGATTGTTCTGCGGAATCTTGTGTGGGTGGTTCCTGCATTCCGGTCTTAAACTCCTTTACACCTTGCCCCAAACCACGCATCATCTCAGGAAGTTTCTTGCCGCCGAAAAGCAGCAATGCCAAACCTCCTAACAACAAGAGTTCGGTTGTTCCAATAAAAAGCAGTGTCATATTCAACTATTTTAAGGTTCTACCAAAAATATCTCACATGTCTCAAAGTTGATTTCCCAGTTTCCGTTTTCGGTGCTTTCCCACTGGTACTTCTGAGCCATGTCATTCCACCATTGCTGGAACTTTGTTCCAGTTTCGCCCATGTCCTTGACGAGTTTCTCATACAATTCTTCCTTTTCGGGAGTGAGAATCATCACCAACTCGTTAAGGCCATTACGGCGCTCAAACAACGCCTGAATCTCATTCTTTTCCTCGACAGTTACCTGTCCCACAAGTTTCTTTTCCATATCTTTTTTTATTAGAATTCTTCTCTTACGTCAAAGGGGTCGAGATAGTTTATCTCTTTAATTTCACGGTCAGGCAAGAAAATGCCATGCTTGCGAACTTTTTCTAACAGTAACCGACTTGCATTTCGCTCCAGATGAGCCACTACACATTGTTCATGACTTGGTGTATTAACCTCAAAAGTCATTTTGCGGTTGAGCCAAACACAGCGGCGGCACTGGTATGCATCGCAGATGCGGCACAACGGAGCTCGGCCAAGTTTATACAGCGGGCTGCTCTTGATGTTCACGCCATCGGCAAGCGAACCCACATTGAATGTTTTACCAAGCACTATTTCACTATTAGCCAGATAGAATGCCGGGCACACGTAGAACTTGCCGTCGGGAGCAAGAGTGATATTGCTGTCGCCCGCACCGCAGTTATTCATGTTGTCAAGTTGCAGGCGGTCGGTGAGCAGGTTGAGCAACGGTGATTTGCCATCGGCATAGAGTTGTTCCAACTTGTCACACCAAGACTCCAACACATCTTTATATGAATTAAATTCATCATCGGTGAATGTCTCAACATCAGTGATAACGACATTGAGTTTGGTCACTTTCTCCACAACATCAGCGACCAAATCCTTGTGCTCAAACAAATCTTTTTTGCTGATGCGAAGCACATAAGAAACGCCTTCATTGAAAGCAAATCTCTCCATGGCTTTGAAGTCATTGAACACTACTACATCGGCCTTGGCAACATCGGGGTTGTCGCTGGGCATGATCTTGCTATGGTCAATGCTTTCAAGCACCTCGTCATATTCAGCAGGAAGTTCATGTGAAGGATAGACATACTGAATCATCAAGTTCTCCAGCATACCAAATTTAATGCCTGCCTTGAGGTCTTCAAGCGAAATCAACTTCTTGCCCTGCTTCTCATTATTATAATGGCAATAGGGTGTGCATGAGTCATCCAGCAAAATCATTAGATACTGTAACATAATTGTGATAATTAACAGGGTTCTTGAACATTTGATTTCTTTACATGCTTCTCAGCGTCTTCACGGGTAATACCCTCCAACTCAAGCTTGCGATAAAGCTTGTTCCAGTAATAGTTGTTGGCGCGAACACGAGCCTTGTGCATCTTGCAGATAGCAGTGCTGCGTTCATACACTGTAGGACTCTCGGCGGTATCATAGTTCTCGCCCTGACACCAGGCACAGCCACTGGCAACCTCACAATCAATACATTCTTGTTTCGATTGTGTACAACGGTCAAGCCTGAGGAACGGACGAAGTCTATTTTTGTTAATACCATCCTTGATATTTCCTATCTCCCACGCCTTCTTGTCTCTAAGGGAATACTGGGCAAAACGAGTGCAAGGATAGAAAATGCCTTGTGCATCAATTGCCAACATTTTCCCAGCTCCACACCAGTTTTGGTTGAAAAGTATTCTGTCAAGTGGCTTGCCGATTTGTTCGTTAAAGAAAGAGCATGTATTGTCTTCATAAAGGCATCCGTCTATAATAGCATCGGCCAACTTCAGAAGTTGCTCCTGAAATTTCATATCATCGCCATCTTTCCATACATTTTCAAAGACACAATTGATATTCACCTCATGAATACCTAAAGAATACAAATGGAGTACACTTTCGCAAATATACGGGATATCATCTGATGATATCGTGACCTTTGTCCCTGCTCCAGGAAATTGAGAAAGCCACAAAGGTATATTGCGAACCACATCCTCATATGACCCACGCTCACCTTCTCCTTTCCATATTCTATTTAAATCATGCTTAGTTTTTGTGCCATCGATTGTAATACCTATGCTTAAATGAGCTTTATTCTTTGATATAAATTCCTGTACTTTATCTGAATTATAATTAATGCCATTAGTAGAGAAACTGAAACGATAAGAATTAAACCAATGATGATTTAATCGGAACATCTCAGTTTTAAGGTAATCACATATTTTATCAATCAAATCAATTTCAAGAAAAGGCTCTCCGCCAATGAAATCCCATATAACAGATTGTTCTTTGAATTCGCTCTCATGAGAAAGTATATAATCAATAGCAGCCTTTGCTACCTCCCAGGACATACGCTCTTTTGAGTTTTTCCCAACGAGATAGCAGTACTTGCATGCTAACTGACAATCTTTAGTGACAATGAAGGTAACATTCTTTGCAGTCCCAGATTGCCACTCTTGTTTATTAGGCTTAATAGTCATACGATACATAAAATGCACCACCAGAACATCCTCCAGAACATGTTATCGAACATCGCCCTCTGCAGGTTCCTGTACAATCGCCTTTGCAGTTCCCACTACATCCTCGGCTACATCCTCCTTGACATCCAGAAAGACAGGAATCTCCGCAAAGACCTCCGCACGTACCAGAACATTCCGTCACACAAGCACTTGCACACCCTTGACCACAACCAGTGGCACAAGCTCTTGAGCAACTACCGGAGCAACCTCCCATACAACCGTTTTCACAGCTACCTTTGCACCCCTTACAACTACCTTTACAACCATTTGTACAAGATGTTGTACACAAGCCATAACAAGAGCCACTACATGATTGCGGTGCTTCTTGCGATGAGACATTACTAATAATTGCACTTGCTGTTCCAGGTATAACTAAACATCCCAGAATAGGAAGCACTTTTTTAGCGGCATTTTTAAAGAACTCTCTTCTTGTTTGTATGTCTTTTTTATCGTTCTTCATTACTTTTTAAATGAAATATTATAGAGGTCAATTCCTAAGCAAACATTATCATACCATATATTATAAACTCTCGGATGATCTTTATACGGTGCAATTTTTATTTTTGCCGGGGATACGATTTTTTTTGTTGGGCGTCCATTTTCTTGCTTTGGACGTGTAAACGCTGGCCCCTTTTTACTCTTAAATGCTTCGTATGCGGATTGAAAATCATCACTTATATAATATTCCACAGTTCCATAATACTCATACCATTGACCATATTTGTAGTTTTCTTTTAGAGTTTGCTTATCAGGAATATAAAAACCATCTATTTGGAATTTAAAAAAATATTCCCAAGGGCCATTTATACGATCGTAAATCATGAAACCGGAATAATTACCTCGAATACTAGTTACATAAATATTCCAATCACTCCAATAACCATCAAAACGAACAGCAAGTTTTATTTGTGCTGAAACGTGTAAACTAAATATAACCATAAAGGCTATGAATAATAGTTTCTTCATCATAAAACATTTTTGCCTATAGGTCCATCGGAGTTGGCGGTATTAAATTAGTTTCATTTCTTTCCAGGGCATAAAAAAAGCGCAGGACCTGTATTTACCCGTCCTACGTTCCAAGGCCCTGAGACTGCCCATTACTGTCAGAACGAGCAACTAAGACCCCACGCGGATATGATATAACTATACACTTGGCATGAGTGGATACAATCATCCCGCTCACGCAATAAAGTGCATGCCTGTATAACATACCTATGGGCATCTATTGTTGCATTGTTCCTTGACAGTAATTCAAAGTTTCTCAGGCTTCTGGAACGTCAAGAACAAAGCGCAATAAACGCCTTCTTTAATACTGGAATCCCCACGCCCATGCCGCAACTCTATGCGGCAATCCCGGCACACATAATGCCATCCGCGTGAAGACACTGCAAATTTAAGATTATTTTCTTAAAATCACAATAGTTTAGAAGTGTTTTTTTAAATAAATGGCACTACCGGCATATCCGGTAATTCCGGCAACTCCGGAACTGCCGGAATAGCCGGTGTTATCTTTTTTCTCTAAAAAACACCCATTTATTTTGTATTGTTGAGAATAATTAGTAAATTTGTTGATTATACAGCATATAGATATGAGTCCTAAAGATATACCACTCAACAGATATAATGACGGCGTTCCCAGTGTTTTGAGAAAGGCTACCGTGTACACCGATTTGCATTTCTACCGCAAGAGCGATGTCTTGGTGCAATTGACCAAAAGCTTCTGCGAGCGTTTTTTGCCACGGTACGGCGACCGCACTGTCGACCAGATGGTGCAAGCAGCACGTTCCATAAAACAGAACATCGTTGAGGGTCTGACCGACGGGCAAACTTCACTCGAAGTTGAAATCAAACTCCTGGGCATCGCCCGCGGTAGCAACCAGGAACTGCTTGAAGATTACATGGACTATCTCAAACAGCACTCCCTCGTTGAATGGGCTACTGGCAACAAGTCACGCTTTGACAGCCTGCGCACTTTCTGCAAAGAGCACAGCGACGAAGGCGACTACCGTCCATTCTACGGACGATGGACCGACGAAGAGATGGCAAATGTTGCTATTTGCTTGTGTCACATGGTAGATAGAGCCATGACTTCTTTTTTAGAGAAACGTGACAGGGAATTTGTAGAACAAGGAGGAATACGCGAGCGAATGACCGCTGCCCGACTTGACCAACGCGGCACACAAAAACAGATTATAGAACACCAACAAGGTGAAATTGCTGCGCTACATGCCCAAATAGCTTCACTAAAACAAGAACTTGAAAACTTAAAATCTAAATTAAAATAACAGCCCGCCCCTCCCCAGATATTCCGGGAATTCCGGGAATTCCGGAAATGCTGGGAAGTGCCGGGCTATGTCCTTAAATAAAATATCACTTCTTGCGCAGGAAGTAGAACGACTTGATCAGTTGATGACCGTCATCAAGTATCTGTACAAAGTCCTGTCCTTCAATACGTTTTACGCTCACCGAGAGATGGCCCAGGTGGTTTTCGTAAGGCCACTCGTCGTTTGTCATATATTCATTCTTGGGCACTGAAACTGCATTGATGGCAAAGACATCCTCCTCGTCGGTCGAGGCAAACACATAGCGGTAATCGTCGGCCTTGCTCACTGTATAGGTCTTTGCCCCATCGGTCCAGATACCCTCCTGAAGTGTGGGCTTCATTGCGTGA
Source organism: Candidatus Sodaliphilus limicaballi (assembly GCA_018065815.1). GTDB lineage: Bacteria > Bacteroidota > Bacteroidia > Bacteroidales > Muribaculaceae > Sodaliphilus > Sodaliphilus limicaballi. Next base: position 5,974 of record JAGHSP010000263.1, read on the forward strand.
GCTGTGGTAAGAGGCTCACCACCTGTTTGGTAAGTGCAGAACACAAGTATTGCGTTACCCTGGGTGTACCAGTCGTAGCGCACAGGTTCGAGAGCACAGTTGCGGAATGCGCAGCTATAGAAATAGTGGTAGTCATCCATATTGAACAACGGGCCGTCCAACGAGTCAAATACACACCCAGTGAACACTATATCCTTTGTGTTACCGATGTTGATTTGATCAAATTCCATGTTGTTGCGGAAGATGCAGTCGTTGAACCGCACCTGCCGGCAGTCCCTCACATGCATGGTGTGATAAGTGCAATCGTGAATTACCGAGCGATTAACGGTCACGCGATTACTTTGATTGAGCACGATACCTTCGGTGCCACAGCCAAACATATCGCAGTCGTTCATAAGCACGTTGTTACATCCCGAAAATTCTATCACTCCCTTGTCGCAATAACCGCCATTGGTGTGACCCATGATCACGTTCTCCATTGTGATATCACTGCAGTCAAAGAACTCTATCACGTTCACATAACGGGGCGAGGCAAGCAATGTTGCGGCTTTGCCCTTGCCCTTGATTGTCAAGTTGTGACAGTTGCGCACTTGCAAGCCATTGCCATCGGTATTTGAAGCATAGGTGACATTATTTTCACCACTGGCAAATCCTTCACTCATACCATAATAAGTCTCACCTTCCGCAATTTCTCCTTTGGCTATCATATCTTCAAGGGCATCGGTGATGTTCAGCGGCTTTGAGGAAGAAATGACAATGGTGCGGTCTGAACCTAATGCCTTGATAAAATCCTTTGCATTCTTAACTGTAATAGTCTTGCCCGCCGACATCGGCAACGATGTGAACAGCAAAGCAAACATTGCAATAACTAATGATTTCTTCATAATTC
>JAGHSP010000007.1 GCA_018065815.1 Candidatus Sodaliphilus limicaballi
TAATAATTTTTTTGTTGTCCGGTAAAAAAAGAAAATATTTTTTTTATGATTTTTACGCTTCGCTTAGAAAAAATGACTAAATTTGTAACAGCAACTTAAAACACTTTCAGAAACTATGAAACTTGTAAAAGCAATCGCATCAGTGCTGGTCACAGTCACCGCAGGACTTGCCAGCGCGCAAGGATACAATAACCCCGTGATACCCGGTTTCCACCCCGACCCTAGCGTGTGTCGTGTGGGCGATGACTTCTATCTTGTCAACAGCTCATTCCAGTTCTTCCCTGGCGTGCCCGTTTATCACAGTAAGGACCTCATCCACTGGGAGCAAGTGGGACACTGCCTCACCCGCCGCACACAGCTCGAACTCAAACAGAGCGAAAACGCCGGAGGAATATGGGCGCCCACAATTCGCCACCACAACGGCAAGTTCTACATGATCACCACCAACCAGGCAAACGGCGGGAACTTCTTTGTCACCGCCGACCGTCCCGAGGGGCCGTGGAGCGACCCGGTGTGGGTAGATCAGGACGGCATCGACCCTACTCTCTTCTGGGACACCGACCCCAAGACCGGCAAAGAGCGCTGTTACTATGTGGGCAACGCATGGGGAGGCATCCTGCTCACCGAGATTGACCTCAACACCGGCAAGCGCATAGGCGACCGCAAGGTGATTTGGCAAGGCACCGGCGGACGCTACCCCGAGGGACCGCACATCTACAAGCGCGACGGCTACTACTACCTGCTCATCGCCGAGGGCGGCACCGAGTTCTCACACAAAGTGACCATGGCCCGCAGCAAGAACATCTGGGGCCCCTACGAGGGACACCCGGGCAACCCCGTGCTCACCCACCTCACCCAAAAGGGGCAGGACAACATGATACAAGGCGTGGGACATGCCGACATCGTTGAGGCACCCGACGGCAGCTACTGGGCAGTGGCTCTTGCATTCCGCTGGCAGACAGGCACCCACCACCTGCTGGGACGCGAGACATTCCTCACCCCCGTGCAGTGGCCCAAGGGCAAATGGCCCACATTCAACGGCGGCAACAACATCGAGCTCAAAATGGACTGCCGCACCCTGCCGCAGGTTGTGCTGCCGCAGCCGTCCAGCAAGATCACCTTCGCGCAAGGGCAAGAGCTGGACATGCGCCTGAACTACCTGTGCAACCCCGTTGAGGCCAACTACTCACTCAACGAGCGGCCGGGCTACCTGCGCATGCGCGCCGGCAACAAGACCATCAACCAGGCTGGCTCGCCCACATTCATAGGCGTGCGCCAGACTGCAATCGACCAGACCTACTCAACCACCATCGACGCTGCCACATTGCGCAACGGCGCACGTGCCGGCATCACCGCCTACATGGGCAAGGAATACCACTACGACATCGCCATCGTGAAGCGCGACGGCAACTGCATCGCGCAAGTGACCTACCGCCTGGGCAAGATGACACACGTGGAAAAAGAAATCGCCCTCGACGGCACAGCGGCAACAATAGCCATCAGCGGCACCGCCCACGACTACCACTTCCTGCTCAACGGCAAGGAGATTGCACAAATGGACGCGCGCCTCATCAGCACCGAGACCGCAGGCGGCTTCACTGGCATCTACTTCGGCAACTTCATCGACGGCCCACGTGGCAGCTACATCGACGTCAAGGAAATTTCCATAGAGTAGAAAATCACAAAATAATGGGCGAAGTGGCATGAGTTTTGTTAAAAAAGCGATGTATTACTAAAAAAAGAATTACCTTTGCAGTAGATAAACAAAACTAGTAATGGAAAAGAAAAAAATAACCATAGCCCTCGACGGTTATTCGTCAACAGGCAAGAGCACTATGGCAAAGGCACTTGCCAAGAAAATCGGTTATGCCTACATCGACACCGGCGCCATGTACCGCACCGTCACACTCTACTGTCTCGACAACAACCTCATCGACGGCGACACTGTCAACGAGGCGGCACTTGAAGCAGCTCTGCCCGAGATACACATAACCTTCAAGGCCAACGACGAAGGCCGCAGCGAGACCTACCTCAACGGCGTGAACGTGGAGCAAGAGATACGCTCGATGCGCGTGAGCAGCAAGGTGAGCATCATTGCCGCCCTGGGGTTCGTGCGCCGCGACATGGTGCGCCAGCAGCAAGCCATGGGCCGCGACAAGGGCATCGTGATGGACGGCCGCGACATAGGCACCGTGGTGTTCCCCGACGCCGAGATGAAGGTGTTTGTCACCGCCGACCCCATGGTGCGTGCCCAGCGACGCTTTGACGAACTGCGCGGCAAGGGCGACACCACAACCACCCTCGAGGAAGTGCTGGCCAACGTGACCGAGCGCGACCGCATCGACACAACCCGCGCCGAGAGCCCCTTGCGTCAGGCCGACGACGCACTGGTGCTCGACAACTCACACATGACCATCGCAGAGCAGGACAAGTGGCTCATGGATCATTTCAACCGTCTCACGCAATGAAAATCGAGATTGACAAGGGATCGGGGTTCTGCTTCGGTGTGACCACTGCAATCAGCAAGGCCGAGGAAGAACTCAACAAGACGGGCCACCTCTACTGCCTGGGCGACATCGTGCACAACAGCAACGAGGTGGAACGCCTGCAACGCATAGGGCTCGAGACCATCACACACGAGCAGCTCGAGAAACTGCACGACGTGAAGGTGCTGCTGCGCGCCCATGGCGAACCGCCATCGACCTACGAGACCGCACGCCGCAACAACATCGAGATCATCGATGCCACATGCCCCGTGGTGCTCAAACTGCAACAACGCATCCACAAGAGCTACCACGAGCATGACATACCCAACCCGCAGATTGTGATCTACGGCAAGCGCGGTCATGCCGAGGTCAACGGGCTCGTGGGGCAGACACAAGGCTCGGCACTGGTGATTGAGAGCGTCGAAGAAATCGACAAGATCGACTTCACCCGCGACATCGTGCTCTACTCACAGACCACCAAGTCGCTGCAAGGATTCAAGTCAATAGTGGAGACTATCAAGCAACGCATCGCCCCCGGCGTGGAGTTCAAGAGCTATGACACCATCTGCCGCTCGGTGGCCAACCGCATACCGCAAATATGCGAGTTTGCCCAGCAGCACGAGCTCATCCTCTTTGTGTGCGGCAGCAAGAGCAGCAACGGACGCATACTCTTTGCGCAATGCCTCAACGCCAACCCCAACTCGCACCTCATCAGCAACGAGACCGAGATCGACCCCAAGTGGCTTGAAGGAACCAGCAACATAGGCATCTGCGGTGCCACATCAACCCCCAGCTGGCTCATGAACCAGGTGAAAGACTACCTGCTCACCCTGTGAATCGGACGGTGGGGGGTTAAACCATTGACAACTGCCAAAGTCTAAATAATAACGACACAAACCACACGATTATGAAAAAGGTAATATTAGCATCAATGGCAATGATAATGATGTTGGGCACCAGTTGCTCATCGTCGCAGCAGTTCTATGGCACAATGACCGGCGCCACAGTGGGCGGCTTGTTTGGTTCAACCATCGGCGGCATCATGGGCGGCTGGCGCGGACACGACGCCGGACGTCTTGCCGGCATGGTGATAGGCGGAGCCGTGGGCGCTGCCGTGACTGCCCCCAAGACCGACAACGGCGAATACAGCACCAGCAAGTATCCCAGCGACAATGACGGCGGCTACTACACAAACGACTACGACAGCCCCTACATGGACATCAGCGTGGACAACCTGCACTTCGCCGACCAGAACAACAGCCGTTCGCTCGAAGCCGACGAGCACGCTCAACTCGTGTTTGAGGTGCGCAACAACGGCCGCAACTACGTCTATGACATCGCTCCCGTGATCACCGTCACCGGCACCAAACACATCTATCTGTCGCCCACAGCCATCATCAGCGAGCTTGCTCCCGGCGGCGCAGTGCGCTACAAGGCCGAGGTAGTGGGAGGACACAAACTCAAAGACGGCAACGTCGAGGTGACCATCAGCATGAGCGACGGAAAGCAAATGTACATGATGCGCTCATTCCAACTACGCACCTACAAGAGACGATAAACAACCCTGATATATAAGCCTTATGAACAACAAACTCCTCTCATTGATGCTGCTCATTATTGCAGCTGTGGCATTCACTTCGTGCAACGACGACGAACCCGCACCACAATACACTTACTTCAAACCCTGTATCGACTGGAACGCAACACCTGCCGACGTGCGTGCCTACATGGCAGCCTCACCCGGATGGGCCGAGACCACAAGCACCGACAACACCGTTTTCTTTAAGAACGAGAGAACGCAGACGGCTATCATCTATGCTTTCAACAAAGGCACCCTGGCAGCATCGATTGTAACAGTTTCGGGCTTCAACGACCACTACAACGACTTGAAGAATCAAATTGCCAAGGACTACGGGCTCACGTTCAAAGAAACCAGCATGCTTGACTTCGGGATCAAGCCCGAGCTGATGCTCAATGTGCTCATGCACAGGTTCACAACCTACATGACCGCGGCCTACATCGACCTCGATTTCCTCAATCTTCTCGAGCTCGACCCCAACAACCCCGAATCCATCAAAGCCCTCATCGACAAAATCAAAGCCGGCCTGATGCCAACGGCCTAGACGCTAATAGTTGTTGCCGTACAGTCACTTTCCATGTGTAACTATACTGCAATGGTATTTTGGGTAATATCCCCGCACAGATCTCACGAAAAAAAACAACAGATTGCCCTGATTTAACTGAATAAGAA
>JAGHSP010000030.1 GCA_018065815.1 Candidatus Sodaliphilus limicaballi
TTTAAAAGTTTAGCTTTTTCATTATCCCTTTTGCACCTGACGATAACAAACGGGAGATTCCACTGGCGGAGTCTCCCGTTTTCCTTAACCAATAATTACGACGAAGGTATTGTCCTGCCGGACAATAAATTAGCAATGTTTATTATCAAATGCTAAAGTTGAGTAAGATTTTTCTGGTTGGTGGGGCAAGAAATAAATAGGGAGAGAAGGTGAAACATCCCTTTGGGGATGTGATATGGTAGGCAGCCATGCAGGCGTGCCATGGGTACGCCGAAATGGCTGTAAAGAAGTAGATAATAATGTCCCGTGCCTTTAGGTACGGAATAACGAATCACCAAGGAACTTGCTACCACAGCATTATACCAGCCATATCGTCCTGCATTTGCAGACCTTCATGGCTGGCTACCGCAACGAAGGTGACGCAAAATACATTTTTGCGGGGTAACAATTCTTTTGCCCTTGCAGGGCGTATTGATGTTATCACTTGTTTCCCAGGGCGTTGCCCTGGGCTAGTTGCAGCACTGCGCTTGCAGCGCGCCGCCATTTCCTGTGTTTTGACACACCCTCGCTGCCCTTTCATGCATTATGACACACCCTCGCAGTGCGGGGATAAAAAAAGTAATCCCAAAAGCGTGCCGGAGGTACGCCACGCCAAACGACAGTTTGGCTAATAACCCCGTACAAGCGAGCGAACAAGCTCGCGCAGTGCGGGGATTAAACAATGGGGCGAAGCCCTACCGCTCTCCCCGAAGGGGGTTTAAAACGCCATCAAAGCACAATTCATCCCGCATTACATAAATTGATTTAGCATAGGATTATTCCGTACCTAAAGGCACGGGACATTATTATCTACTTTTTACAGCCTTTTAGGCGTACCCATGGCACGCCTGCATGGCTGCCTACAATATCACATCCCCAAAGGGATGTTTCACCTATTCTCCCTATCTATTTCTTGCCTCACCAACCATGAAAATCCGCTGATTCCTATTTTCTAAGCGAAGCATAAAAATCAGAATAAAAATATTTTCTTTTTTATCGGACAACAATGATTTGTTTCTTAGTAATCAATCACATACAACGTCTTCGGCGTAGCTCTGTGCTCTTGATGAGCAACCCCATGTAGGCACTGCATTGCAGTCCCAACATGGGGTTACTCAAATTTTTCATCTCCGACGAAAAAGCCGGCCTTTTTTTGTCGTTACGGTTTAATAAGTGTCGTGCTTTGACTCGTTGTATTTGTCAAAGAGGTCGAGGCACTCTTTGCGGCCTAGTTCTTCCATCAGGTTGCCCAGCTTGTCGCGTCCACCGAAGATTTTGTCAAACTTGTCGTCGCGGAAGCCTATGCGGCCGTTGTCCTCGATGGTGCAGCCGTAGTAAATCTTGCTGATGTTGGCCCACATGCATGCGCACAGGCACATGTGGCACGGCTCGCCAGTGGTGTAGATGGTGCAGCCGCTCAGGTCGAATGTGCCGAGGTTCTTGCCGGCGTCGCGTATCGCGCTCACTTCGCCATGTGCTGTGGCGTCGTTGTGGCTGAGCACGCAGTTGTGACCGCGGCCCACAATTTTTCCGTCTTTAACTATGATAGATCCGAAAGGACCTCCGTCGTGGGCTTCGATGCCCTTTGTGGCCTCTTCAATGGCCAGTTTCATGTAATCAATATGTTCCATTGTTTCTTTTTGGGGTTTATTGTTGCAGCATGAGCCGCAAGAAATTATAATGAGTGATAGGAGTGCAACTCCTAATAAGTTAAGATATTTCATTGATATTATTTATTTAGCATGTCGTGGAAGGCTCCAGACGCGGCAGCGATGTAGAAGAAGACACCTATCGACGAGTGGTCGGGATTACCGTTGAGATCGCCCATGGTTGATGCGGCGAGGCTCCACACGGGCGTCATTTCTTTAAGCACCTTATAGGGGTCGGTGAAGACAACCTTTTTGTCGAACGTCATGTTTTTCTGTACTTCCTCCATGTTGCAGTAGGGCACCACGAGGTCGCCATCAAGGTGCATGAACAGCACGGGATGCTGCGGAGTCCAGCCCTTAGACACGTCGTTGAAATCAAGAGCTCGCATCAGGCATTTGTACTCTTTGCTCTCAGTGTTGAGCTCGATTTTTCCTGTCTCGGCATTCTTCTTGATCATCTTGTCGCTCATCATCTGGTCGATGGTGAAGATACCGTGTCCAGCAGCTTTGCGGTTTAGCTGCTCGGTGGTGATAGACTTGCTGTTGAGGTCTTCGATGATGCCAGTGGCAAGGAACTCGGGTGTGAAATAGTCCTCGACATTCACGGTGCGCATGCATCCGCTGTTGTAGGCGTCCTTGGCGGCTTGCACGATGAGCGGCAGCACGCAGGGATAAGCCAGGTTGCGGTATTTCTCTACCTGCATGTTAGCCCATGTGACATACTGGTTGACGGTGGCGATGGGCGAGTAGGGGCCGTCGCCGCAATACACCTCGCGCAGGTTGATGCGCTTGAGTTTGTCTTCGCTCACTTGTCCGCTCTCGAGGTAACGCAGAGTGGAAAGAGCCACGCTGCCGCCCTGTGAATAGCCCATGAGGTCGGTGTAGAATTTATTTGCAAGTTCCCATTTGCCATCCACGACGTCGCCCGACTGGATTAGGTCAAGGGCTGCGATGTAGCCGTCAACGACATTGCGTGCGGTGACGCCCTGCACCAGATAGGGGTGCTGGCGGTAGGCGCTCAGTCCGTAACCGCAATAGTCGGGGCACACCACTATCGCATAGTTAGAGCAGAACATCTTGATGTCGCCGTCCAGGGGCATTGCGCCCGTGGGTGCCTCGGCCGACGAGGTGACAGTGGGATGGCATCCCAGCACACCGTAGTCAATCGTATAGCCTACGGCATAATTCCACAAGCCCTTGATGGCCTCGACTAGTATAGTTCCTATTCCTATGTTTGGTATGAAGTTGCCCAATCCCATTATCGCGCTATAATTGAACTGGAAAGGACTGGGACGGTACATTATCGATGAGAGGCGCACGGGGTTGTTCTTGCCGTCAACACTCATATAGGTATAAGGAACCGAAAGGCAGAAGGTTACTTGCGGAATGGCTACCGACTTGCGCTTGACACGCTTCATGCCCTGCTCGTTCAGCTCCATTTTCTCCATGCTGATGTCTTGTATCTCAATCTTTTTGTCGCTGGTCGCTGCCTTCTCGTTCATGATGGCTTGACCCATCTGCTCAAAGTATCGTTTAGCCACGGGGTCGGCAATGAACTCCAGCAGGTTGATGCTGTAGCGGGTGCTGTCCTCGCTGATGGTAATGCCTGCCGGCAACTTGCCGTCACAATGAGCGACAAACTCCCTGGTGAGGCTATCCATCTTTTCCTCATGGGTGGTTGCAGCCATTGCGTGGCTTGCCCACAGGGTGAGGCATATTATTGCAAAAAATATCTTTTTCATAGTCGTTCTGATTTTTTACTTTTGGATAATTTTCTTTCCGTCCTTGATGTAGATGCCACCCTGCTCGGGATTGAGCACACGGCGTCCGCTCAGGTCGTAGAGACGTGACTGCTTGCCGTCGGCATTGATGCCGTTGATGACTGTGGGGGTATCATAGTCCACGATAGCGGGCAGAGCCTCGGGATCCACGTCCATGGGGCTAATGTAAGCCCGGTTAGCAGGAATGATGTCCTCGTCCTTGAGGCCTGCTACACCTGCATATGGGAAGAACCCTACGGTTTTCTCCACCTTGCTCAGCACATACACATCACCCAGGTCGGCGATGGGGGTATCTACATCCACGCCCTTGATCATGTTGTTCTCGTAGGCCTCGGTGCAAGCACTGGGGTTGGTCACCATCTGCATGTCGAGAGTCATGCCGGGCTCATACTTGATGAGCACGCCCTGACCCTGGTTGACGATGTTGTCGCTGATGTGGTCGAGTTTGAGCAACGCATGGCCTTCGTTGTCGTAGGTCTGGCTTATGGTATAGACCTCGGCATTCTCGACGCTGAAGCTGCTCTCGCTGCTGTAGAATGTTGCATATCCCATGAGGTCGGGCAACGGTGTCACCAGTGCATTATCGGGCATCAAAGGCTCGCCGGTGGCGTTGTCGGTGAAGTGCAGCTTGCTGTATGCGCTGGCTTTAAGTGCAACCGAGAGGGCAGGCAGCAAGTAATCGCCGTTAACCTTCTTGAGGCAGCCATTGTCCACAACATAGTAGTTGCCCATGCTGGGGTTGATCACCTCGTCCTTGTCGCTTGCATAGCAAGGCACTCTTGATAATTCAGTGCCATTGTGGCTAAAATAAACATTTACCTGGCGATTCTTGAACTGGTCCATTGTAGCCTGGATGATGTCATCCTTGTATTCTGACTTAATTAAGAATGGAACATCTGTGCCAAATTTGGTATTGCTGTCGATGTTATATTTCACATCGGCGTTATAGGTGAGTTCTCCATCATGCACGGTGGTGATGAATGTATTTTTTGCCATGAAGCTGTAAACGGTTGCTTCGGGACCAAAATAGTAAGTATCCACGTCAAATGGCAGGTAAACTGTAAAGTACTTGCCAGCATCATGCTCGTTGCGCGCGTAGGCGTGGTCATACCAGTCGTTTGTCATCGCTTCGCTCGACGGAACATAGTCGTTGGCGATGTGCGTGTTGCGCTTTTGGAATCCGCTCCAGGGCAGGCAAGTGAAATCTACCTTCTGGTAAGGAGTGTCATACAGGTTGTTGAGTGTTGCATTCTCAAGTGTGCCTTCGGGGAACGCAATAGCACTTGACTCGTCCTTGGGGTCTTCCTTGAAGAATACATTGACGTTCTGGATGGCTGATGTCTGGTCGTCCCCTAGGTAAAATGCATAATCATCCAGGGTGAGCTTACCCACCACGGTGATATCACGTAGTTTGTAGCATTTTGTAAAAGATTGTGTCTCGAAGTGAGCATCTCCTTGCACATACAGTTCTTCAATGCCACATATGAAAAATGCCTTAGATTTTACAGTGATGTTGGCTGGCAGGGTTACAGTCTTGAGATTGTGAAAGTTGTTAAACGACAAAGATTTGATTTCAGAAACACAAGGACCCACTTGAAGAAGTTCCATTGCTTTGGTGTCATCTACTCGTCCGCCGGGGATATTCTCTATATCTTCAATGGGGCGTCCCATATACAGAGAGCGAACCTTGAAGTTGGCACATGAATTTCCCAGTGTGATGGGCTCCTTGGAGTCGGTTAGGATGAATGATTGAATCTCCTTGGTCTCGTTGAAGCACTCATTGGGAATTTCTTTCACTTTCTTGCCTATGCTCAACGCCTGCAGCTTGTTGCTGTGCTGGAACAGGAAGTTGCCCAAGTGATAGACGTTGTCGTCGATAACAACATTGGTAAAGTAGCTGTCATAGAAAGGTGACGCGCACTTCTTGCTCTCGTCGCTCCAGTAGATGTCACGGCCCAGGTATAGGCTTGTGAGGTTTCCGCAAGAGGTGAAGGTGTTGCACCTGTCGTCCTCCATGTCGCACCACACGATTCCTTCACCGGGGCTGAACGACAGGGTGGTAGCGTTGTCGCAGTCATGGAACGCCTTGTAGCCGAGTCTCTTGAGTGTGCCGGGAAGTGAGATGTTCTTGATTTTAGTTTCTTGGAACGCCTGTTTGCCTATTGTTTCGAGTGTGGGGCTGAATGTTACATTCTCAAGGGTGAAGCAGTCAAAGAACGCACCCTTTTCGATGGTCTTGAGAGATGTGTTAGAGAAGTCAATATCTGATTGCAGATGGTCACAGTCCTCAAACGCGCTCTCCCTGACAGTAGTGAGGCGAGTCGCCTCTTTAAAGCTTACTGTGGTGAGATAAGCATTAGCATCAGCTCCATATCCGCGGTACATCTTTTCGGTCACGTAGGTGGCAAATGGGCCGTAGTACACAGATTCAAGCCTGTCGCATATTCCCCAGCCGGTGCCAGATACGGTATATTCGGTGTACTTGCTCGCCTTGAGGTCGCGGCTGATGTAAGCAGCCGGAGCGTCCGACATGCCCTCGCTGCAATAAAAGGTGACTTCGGTGCCCAGGCTCTGCTCGTCGCCATAGAAGTAGTATTTCTCTACATTATCACAGTCGTTGAAGAGCTGGTTCTCGCCATCTGACCCGCTGTCGTAGTTGCCAACAACGGTCACGCGGGGACCAAACTCAATATATTTCAGCTTGTTTCGGGTCTCAAAAGGCTCATCTTCATTTTTGTTCCATGACAGATTGCGGCCTATATACACCTTAAAGAGAGGGCAGTTCTCAAACAACTGCTCGTCAATAAAGGTGTATTCGTTATATCCTAAATCTAATACTTCGGTACCGTCAAGGAAGTAAAGCAGTTCAAGGCTAGTGCAGTTTTTGAACGCATCGTTGTCGATTCTTATAACAGTGCTGGGAACTTCAAGATATCCAACATTCTTGCCGCTTGGCATTCCTGAGATAGTAATCACTGAGTAAGTGTTGCCATTCCATTCTACATTGGCAGGTACTTTAACAGATGCTAAACTGGAGCTTACATCGGCTACTGCAGCAATGTTGCCATAGTCGGGGACATCGGTTACCAGCGTATAGGTGATACCGTCAATGGTAGCATTGTTGACACTTATAGCATCAGGCTTTACCTTTGCCATCATTGCATTACTGATGCTGTCAACTCGCTCCTTGGCAACCTCTTTCGCCTCGACGTGCATTGCCACTTCGGTGTCGTTGAGAAGGGTGTTTTCAACAATGTTGGCACCCTCCACGAGGTTTCCGGCAAGAGACTGCGCGCCAGTAGCATGGCAGCCTTTGACAATGGCGGTGTGCTGGTTCCAGCCCACGAGGCCTGCGCACTCCTCGGTGCCGGTTATCTGGCCAGAGAAAGAACTGTTGTTAATGGTGGCAGTACCCATGCTGTAGCCCACGAGTCCGCCAGCCTTGCTTGCGCCAGCGGCATTGATGACAACGTCGCTGTTGCAGTTCTCGATGGTGGGGCTCACTGCATGAGCGATGAGCGAACCGGCATACTCGCCCGTAGCGGTGAGATTACCGGTGAGGTTCACATTGCTGATAACGCTGCCGGGCTCGGTGTGCTCAAACAATGGCACATTGGTAATAGTCATGGTGTGACCTTGACCATCAAACTTGCCACGGAAGAAGTGCTCACGCTCGCCCTCGCCCAGACTGCGCGTCACAACAACACCATCGGCAGTAACGCGCGCCGAGGCATAGCAATCACCGGTGTTGACAAGGTTGCAAAATTCCTCGTAATCGGCTGTTGACCCAATCAGGTAATAGCCGTCGGCGTCTCGCTCAATAGCTGCCGCTGGAATCGTCAGAGCCATCAAGCCAAAACCGAGAAGTAATTTCTTGATTTTGTTCATATCAGTTAGTTCGTTGGTTTATAAACATAATATTTCCCACTATATTCCGTGCCTCGACGGGAGAACGGGATATACACGACAAAGTTACAAATAAAATCGGAGAAATTACCCCTTATCACGCAGTTTTTTAGTCAAAGATGCCCCCCACGGTTCCAGCAGCCTCTGCGCAGAGATTCCGGATGGCACAAAGATTCTTTCTAGTTGCCTATGTTTTAGAACGATTTTTGCCAGTTTTGCCTATGTTTTAGAATATTGTTGTCCGGTATAAAAAAGAAAATATTTTTATTTTGATTTTATGCTTCGCTTAGAAAATAGCTTGCTCTGCAAGCAAAATGGAATTAGCTAACAGATAGTGTATTATCATTTTGAGGACGGAGTCCTCCATTTTAAGGGAGGTTCGCTGGTCGCAGACCTGCGGGCTGCCGGTGGGGGAGGTGTGAAGTGTGACAAAATCGCGGTTGAAGACTGCTACCTTGAAACGTGCAAGGTAGCGGTCTTCAACCGCAGTATAGTGTATCGCGTTTACCCTGCCCTGCCTTCGCTTGCGCTCAGTTAGGACAGGGTTATGTGCAGAAC
>JAGHSP010000121.1 GCA_018065815.1 Candidatus Sodaliphilus limicaballi
CCTATATATAACACATCACTTTATATTGAGAAGTGTGCCCGTTCATTGTTTGAACAGACGCATGACGATATAGAGTATATCTTTATAGACGATGCTTCCACTGATGATAGCCTGGCAAGGTTAAAAACACTTCTTCGTGATAATTATCCTCAGTTGCAAGATCGTGTAAAGATCTTGTGCAATAAGCAGAACCTCGGCGTAGCACTTACTCGAAGCCTGGGCATGAAGGAGGTTACTGGAGATTACATAATACAAGTGGATTCTGACGATTGGGTTGAACCCGACTATGTTGAATCGTTGCTAAATGCTGCCGAGTCGCAGGGATTAGACGTTGTGATATGTGATTTTTTCTATTGTTTTGGGGAAAAACAAGTAGTGACTGAAATAGAAAAATGCGCTTCTATTGATGAATGTATGAGTAAAATCTTGTCAGGCGAATGCCATGGTAGCCTGTGCAACAAATTGATAAAGACATCAATCATCAAGGAACATTCTATTTTCCCCGAACCTCATTTGAGGATTTTAGAGGACAAACTGGTCGTTTTGTCGGTTCTTTCACATGCCAAGAAAATAGGCTATGTGTGCCGGCCGTTATATTATTATAATAGATTTAACCTTGGATATTCAACATTTCAGACCAAGGTTATGTTGATTCCTTCGTTTACACTTGCCACACAGCTTCTTATTGAACGCTATGGTTCGGAGCCTGTTTCAAGTGTGATTTATGACGGATTACAGTTTCACAAGGCAATCGTGTTAGGACATATTTTGCTTTATTCTCAAGAATTGAGTAAAGAAAAGCTGGAATTATTTCATGATTTGCCCGTCAAACACATTATAAAGCACCCCGTTTCCCCATTTCATTACAAATTAATAGGGGTGTTCTACAAGTTAAGGTTGACGCTTTTGGTGTCAATGATGCGAGGCATTTTACGCTTCATAAAAAAATGATGTGTCATGCAAGGTCGTATAAAGTACATATTACTTCAGATGTTGGTTGTGCTGATATCGCCATTGTCGAGCTTTCTTATCTCGGTAAGGTATTATAAGTACAATGTGTCGCAGATTTTCTTTATCATTGCTGCCGTTTATTTGGGCTGCAACATGGGTTTCGTTTATGATTTGATGCGACATTATCAGGACATAGGCAACTTGTATGTGGACAGGTCGTTGGGCGAGATACTTGACGATCCGCGCGTTTTTATCCTTGGTCCTGATTATTATCACATCACGATCAAGTATATTGTGTCGCGTTTCACTACCTCGGCAAGCGTGTTTGCGGGTGTAGCTGCCTTGGTTTATTCTAGTTGCTTTATTTTCTTTTATCGACAGTTAAGTCAGTTTTACAAGCAGAAATTGGCACTTTTCTCGGTGATGCTGCTTTTGTGCACTGTTACTATTATTGAGTTCTGGTGGTATCAGGGCGTGCGTTTCTGGACCGGAGCATTCTATTTCTTCGGCATGTATCTCAAGTATGTCAATACGCGCAAAAAACGGTATTTCTTATTGTCATTCTTGGCCGTATATTTCCATTATTCGCTCATAACGTTGATATGTGTATCACTTGTCAACTTTGTTTTGTCGTTCATTACCCCTTATGTCAGGTATGGATTGCTTGCATTCTCGCTCTTTTATAAGACCCTGAATGTGGACTTTGTTCCTTTGTTGTTGAAATATATCCCCTGGGTGCGTAATAACTTGAGTATTGCGGTAACCGATGAGAAAATACATAACAGCTGGCGTGAGCACACGGCAGAGTTCAGAGCCAATGAAAACCTGGTGTATGGTTATCGATTGCCGTTCCTGATGCTTGCGGCTTACCTTGTCCTGCTGTTTTTCAGGTTGCATGGAGTGAAATTAGACAAGCAGTACAAGATCTTGTTCTTTTTCTCGCTGACGCTATGGACGGTTGCTAATTTCGGATTTGGCGACATTACTTTCTATACTCGTTTCCTTGAAGGATCGGTTTTAATGTTGTATGCTTATGTGTTTATCGTTTCGGTTAAGAACCAGGAACGTATAACTCATTACAGGCTTGTGCTGTTTGTATTCTTGTTCTTGCCTGCTATTTATGCAATATTAACTCCTCTGGTTCAGTACAGGGCTCACTTGATGCACCCCGAGCTGTTCTTGGGTAACTTCTTTATGGAGTGGGACGGAAATGGTCTGAAGATTGATTATGCTTGGAAAAATTAAAGGTGGAGATGATTTCTTATGGGAAAAACAAGTTACATCAGTAAGGACATAGCACGCCAGGTATTGAACGTGGGTCCTGATTTTATCACTGCTCAGGGCGGCATTGCGCAGGTGGCGGAATATTATAATGAGTATATCTTCGAGGATTTCAATTATCTTCCCAATTCTTGCGGTGGCTCGAAATTCAAAAAAATAATATGCTTGATAAAGAGTGTTTTCCGTCTTGTGTGGATTGCGGTTTTCAAGCGCGAGATAAAGGTGGTGCACATTCACACATCACATAATGTGAGTTTCAAGCGTTCGGCTATCTTTGTGCGATTGTGCAAGTTGATGGGACTTTCTTCTATCATGCACATCCATAGCGGAGCAATAATTGACTATTCAGAGCAAAACTTCGGCTATGTGAAAAAGGTTCTGTCGCAGTGCACGCAGGTCATTGTGCTTGCCCAGATGTGGAAGCAGTACTTTGAGGAGAAGATGAATCTGCACAATGTTGCAGTGCTGGAAAACATTGTCCCCAGGCCTGCTATCAACAGGCAGAGCGTGGGTGACGGCAAGATGCATTTCCTCTTTTTGGGACGCCTTGTGGTGACAAAGGGTGTCATGGAACTGGTGAACGCGATTATAGAGAACAAGGATTATTTCTCAAGCCGCATGGTGCTGCACCTGTGTGGTGATGGCATAGAGGAGGCAAAGCTCAAGAATATGGTAGCGCAGGCAGGCCTTGAAGATACTATCGTTTTTGAAGGTTGGATCGTGGACGAAGAGAAGATAAACCTTTTAAATCACTGTGAGGTATTTATTTTGCCTACTTATTTCGAAGGTATATCGATTTCTATATTGGAGTCAATGACTTATCATCTTGCTATCGTCACTACCGACGTGGGTGGCAATCCCACACTGGTGGAGAATGGCAAGAACGGTTTGCTATTCCCCGTGGAATCTACCCAAGCTGTTGCCGATGCAATCAGATTTTGTCTCGACAACCTGGAGACAGTGAAGCGCATGGGCGAGGCGTCTGATGAAATTGTATCAAAGTTTTATCCCGAGAGTGTTTCGGTGCGCCTTGCTGAAATATATAGCAATATTCTTGCAAATAGAAAATGATTGCTTTTTGACTTCCCTTTACATCTGATAGTGATATGAGAAAATTAATTGTGATATTATTGTGCCTTTGTGGTATTTGTGCAAGTGCACAGCATGCTGATAATTCTTATAATTGGGTCGAAGGCCAGGTGAATGACGTGGTGCTGATGTACTATGGCCAAAAGCTGCGAAAGAATTGGACTATGCATCAGATGTCACATTTTGTTACTCACACCTATCAAGACGGACACACCGATTGGCTGTTTCCGGCGTTTCTATATCTTGAATTTAGCATTAGAGACAGGGATATCACATTTGCCCCTGGTTATGCAAAGAATGCCGCCACTAAGGTTGAATGGCAGTGGCTGATTGACCGTTACTTTGCTAAGGGCGAGGGATTAGATGCACTGGATAAAGCAATACAAAACGCAAAGGGTAAGCTGGGCGAGCCGCCATTCCGTCACAAGGTCATTTTGGGACTTCCGTCTCCCATTAAGGACCAGACCGACTGGGGAAGCACGTCGCGCAGGCTGAGGTTTAACAAGGCACAGGACCGCTTGGAAGCGATGTCATGGTTTATTGACATCCTGGTTGCACGCTTCAATGCCGCAGGTTATCGCAATATCGACTTGGATGGCTTGTACTGGGTAGATGAGGATATGATTGCAGGCGCTGAACTGTTTCCGTCATTGAGCAATATGGTTCATCAACGGGGGTTGAAATTTTATTGGATACCTTATTTTACGGCTCCTGGACGCGAATCGTGGAAGCAGTATGGCTTTGATTATGCCTACTTGCAGCCTAATTATTTCTTTCATCTTGAGTTGCCGCTGTCACGCATTGAAGATGCTTGCTCTTTTGCCCGTCGATATGGGACAGGACTTGAACTCGAGTTCGACGAGAGGTATTTCTCACAGAGGAATACCTTCGGCAAGAGGTTAAAGGATTACATTGATGTTTATGAAAAAGAGGGTGTTTTCGCAAATAGCCCGATAGCTTATTATTGCGGAAATTCGGCCTTTCTGGAACTGAGTCAATCAAAGGAAAGTCAAGATGTCAGGTTGATTGACCGCATGGCAGGATTCATATCACGTCGAAATGAAAAGTTAAGTGCAACCCCTAGCTTGTATCCTTCTACACCACCTTCTCCAACTCCAGCTCAACCGCAAGAAGAAAAGAAGAGTCCTCAAAGTTTATTACAGCAGTATCTCAATCTCTTAAATCCTGATTACTGGCATTTTTGATATAAATCAGGGTTTACAAGTTTCACAAGCTGTAATTCTTTGTCCGGCAGGACAATACCTGAATGCCCCCCACCGCCAAACGTAATGGCGTCTGCAAGGTAACTATTCAGCAATGGAACTCCCCGCGCGGATCTCACTGAACTCACTGATTTTTTTCATTGAAAATATATATTTTGTGAAATTTTTAGACCTCAGGGAGGTCGTAACTTTGGTTAACCGCTGGGCGCAGACCTGCGGGCTGCCGGTGGGGGGGGGTGAAGTGTGACAAAATCGCGGTTGAAGACCGCTACCTCGAAA
>JAGHSP010000163.1 GCA_018065815.1 Candidatus Sodaliphilus limicaballi
ACTACATTCAGGCTTGCCCCCACCGCCACTACGTTCGGCGGTGGGGGTTATTTAGATATTGTCCTGCCGGACAACAAATTAGCAATAATTGCTATAAAAGCTAAAGTTGAGTTAATATTACTTCAATAAAAATCCGTTAAATTCGTGAGATCTGCGCGGGGAAACTGTAAAAGATCGTATCAACTGTATAGTTACTTTACCGGACACTAATGTTAAAAAAATTATCCTCAGTGGGTGTGAATGTGCGGGTTTGCGGGGTGGTGTGCAATCGTTTGCACTAATATATTGTATAAGATACAATAATGAAATTTGGTAAATTGCACAAAATCACTTAATTTTGCACATGCAAACAACTGCATACCTCAAAAAACTTAAATATGAAGAAAATACTGTCAACCATCGTTGCGCTTGCAACAACTGTTTCATTATTTGCCCAGGGCTGGCCTTCACAGTATGAGGGCGTGATGCTGCAAGGTTTCTATTGGGATTCTTACAAGGACACCCAGTGGACTAAACTCACTAATCAAGCCGACGAACTGGCAGAGTTCTTTGATTTGATCTGGGTTCCCCAGAGCGGCTATTGCGGCGGCACATCTATGGGCTACAATCCCAAGTACATATTCACTAACTATACAAGCTCGTTTGGCAACGAGACCGGCCTGCGCACAATGATCAACACC
The DNA here is from genome assembly GCA_018065815.1 of Candidatus Sodaliphilus limicaballi. Lineage (GTDB taxonomy): Bacteria > Bacteroidota > Bacteroidia > Bacteroidales > Muribaculaceae > Sodaliphilus > Sodaliphilus limicaballi. Next base: position 681 of record JAGHSP010000163.1, read on the forward strand.
TTCAAGGCAAAGGGCACCGGTATCATTGCCGATGTGGTGATCAACCACTTCCAGGAGAGCGGCAAGTGGGTAGTGTTCCCCAAGGAGACCTACAAGGGCGAGACTATGCAGTTTGTCTCGACCGACGTGGTGAAGAACGATGACGGCGGCAAGACCAAGGAATATTGCGATGCTAACGGCTACCAGCTGTCGCAGTACAACGACAGCGGCGAGGGCTGGGACGGCATGCGCGACCTGGACCACAACAGCGCTAACGTGCAGAAGATTTGCCACGCTTATCTCGACAAGCTCATGAACGACCTGGGCTACACCGGCGTGCGATATGACATGGTTAAGGGTTATGCATCAAAGTTCACCGGCCTCTATAACAGCACCGCACAGCTGCAATTCAGCGTGGGCGAGTACTGGGACGGCAACGTGAGCGCTGTGACCAACTGGATCAACGGCACCAAGGTGGACAACGTGATTCAGAGCGCAGCGTTTGACTTCCCCTTCCGCTACACAGCCCGCGACGTGGTCAACAACAAGAACTGGGCTGCCCTTACCAACGCAAGCATCGCTCGCCAGAGCGCTTACAGCCGCTATGCCGTGACTTTCATCGAGAACCACGACACCGAGTACCGTTCAAGCAGCTATCCCCAAGACCCCATCAAGGCCGACACCCTGGCGCTCAACGCCTTCATGCTGTCGATGCCCGGAACTCCATGCGTGTTCTTGAAGCACTGGCTTGCCTACAAGGAGGAGATCAAGCAGATGATTGCCGTGCGCAAGCTCGTGGGCGTTCACAACCAGAGCCGCCCCACCACGCTGGCATCACAAAAGGACTACTTCGTGTCACAGACTGCTACCACCAAGAGCGGCAAGAAACTCATCGTGATGGTGGGTAAAGTGCCACAGGACGTGGTTGACATGCGTGCCAACGGATGCACCCTCGTTGCTAAAGGCTACCACTACTTGATGTATGTCCCCAACGACATGGAGACCGCATGGTGCGACAAGCCCAGCGGCGAGTATAACAACAACGTGAGCGTGACACTGCAAGCGATTACCGCAACAGGCAAGCAGCTCGTTTATAGCACCGACGGCGGCAGCACTTGGACTAACGCAACCGACGGCCAGATTCTCAACTTCAACAAGAACACCACTCTCACACTGGGCCTCAAGGACGGCGCTAACGTGGTGGGTCAGATCACTCGCAACTACACTATCAAGGTGGTTGAGCCCTTCGACCCCTATCCCGTGACCGTATATGTTAAGGATCCCACAGTTGCTCCTTACAACTGGACAAGCGTTTACTGCTGGGCATGGGACGACGACAAGACCCTCACTAACAGCAAGGTTTGGCCCGGTGACGTGATGACCGAGACCAAGGAAATCAAGGGTGAAAAGTTCTACTACCGCTCATTTGACATCACTGCAAAGGACTACACCTTCAACTTCATCTTCAGCCAGAAGGGTACTCCGCAGACTCTCGATGTGATGGGCATTAACAAGGATATCTACCTTGAATTGGATGCACTCAGCGGTGACAAATACACCGTCAAGGACATCACTAGCGAGTATGCTGGTATCAACGGCGTGGTTGTCGATGAGGTTGCTCCCGCCGATCCCGCTTGGTATGACCTCAACGGACGCCGCTACGAGGAGAAACCTTCTACTCCTGGTTTCTACATCCACAACCACAAGAAATATATCTTGAAGTAAGGGGTTAAAGGTTTAAGGGTTTAAAGGTTTAAGGGTTTAAAGGTTTAAAGGTTTAAAGGTTTAAAGGTTTAAAGGTTTAAAGG
>JAGHSP010000399.1 GCA_018065815.1 Candidatus Sodaliphilus limicaballi
AGGGTGGCGCCTTGTGGGGTGCCACCCTAGCAGGGAGATATTTGTTTCGTCTTATTATTTAATCAGAAACGGGTTGTCATTACTTCTTTGAGCGGTTAGCAATCTTGTAAGCCACGGGAGAAGCGATGAACAGTGAGGCGCAAGTACCAACAATCACACCGAGGATCATCGCGAAGATGAAGCTGCGGATTGACTCGCCACCGAGGAAGAAGATAACGAAGAGCACGAGCAGTGTGGTCACTGAAGTCATCAATGTACGTGACAGAGTGCTGCAGAGTGCCTTGTTGAATGTTTCGTTCTGGTCCTGCTTGGGGAAGAGAGTGCGGTATTCACGCACGCGGTCGAATACAACCACGGTATCGTTCACCTGGTAACCGATCACGGTGAGGATAGCGGCGATGAACGTCTGGTCAATCTCCATAGAGAAGGGGAACAGTCCGTGGAGTGTGTAGAAACCGATAACGATGAATGAAGTGAACGCTACGGCAGCAAGAGCACCGATAGAGAATGCCACGTTGCGGAAACGGAGCAGGATGTAGAGTGCCATTGCGAGCAGTGAGAACAATACTGCCCAGATTGCCTCGCGTGCCATGTCGCTAGCGATGCTAGGACCAACAACCTCGGTAGAAACTACGCCTACCTCTGAGTTGCTCACGCTGAAGTCTTTCTTATCCATCTTGCCGAGTTCGCTCTTCAAGCCGTTGTAGAGCTTGTCCATGATCTCAGCGTCAACGCCTTCGGCAGTGTCATCGATCTTGTAGTTGGTTGAAACGCGCACCTTGGTGTCGTTGTCGATGGTGATAACAGAAGTGTTAGCACCGGGGAACTCCTTGGCGAGCTGCTCCTCGAGCTGCTGGGTAGAAACGGCGTGGTCGAATTGTACCACGTAGTTGCGACCACCAGAGAAGTCGATACCGGGGTTGAGGTGACGGATGCCGAAGAGGGCGCCGAACAGTACAACGCAAACACCAACTGCAATCCAAGCAACCTTGGCCTTGCCCATGAAGTCGAACTGAACGTTCTCCATGAGTTTCTTAGTGAGAGGAGTGGTGAATGTCATGTTGCTGAACCAACCGCGGTTGATGCAGAACTCCATAACCACGCGAGTTGCGAACACAGCAGTGAAGAATGAGCACAGGATACCAGCAACCTCGGTCACAGCGAAGCCCTTGATGGGACCAGAACCGAGATTGATGAGGATAACACCTGTGATGATAGAAGTCAAGTTAGAGTCGAAGATTGCAGAGAACGCGTTGCTGTAACCGTCCTGAACAGCGCTCTTGAGACCCTTGCCAGCACGAAGTTCCTCCTTACAACGCTCGAAGATGAGCACGTTGGCATCCACAGCCATACCGAGTGCGAGCACGATACCGGCGATACCAGGCAGTGTGAGCACGCTCTGGAATGAAGCAAGGATACCCACTGTGAAGAAGAGGTTGAGGATAAGACCGAGGTTAGCGATGCTACCAGCCTTAACACCATAAGTGCACATCATGAAGATCATGAGCAGGATGAGAGCGACGATGAATGAAGTGACACCCATCTTGATAGACTCTTGTCCGAGTGAGGGACCGATCACGCTCTGGCTAGCCAACTCAACGCGTGCAACCATCTTACCAGACTGGAGCACGTTGGCAAGGTCATTAGCCTCTTCAACAGTGAAGTGACCGCTGATCTGAGAGTTACCGCCGTCGATCTGAGTGTTAACATTGGGGAAAGAGTAAACCTGGTCGTCGAGCACGATAGCGACGGGCTTGCCGATGTTCTGGCCTGTGAGGCGTGACCACTGGCGTGCGCCCTCGTCGTTCATGCGCATTGAAACTACCTGACCCTGGAGGTTGTCATACTCGCTGCTAGCGCTAGTGACAACATCGCCGCTCATCTGAGCCTGGCCGTTGATAGTGCGGAGTGCGATGAGCTGAACGAACTCTACGCCGTTCTGTGCCTTCTGGGGCTTAACGGTCCAAGCGAGTTTGAGGTCGTTGGGGAGAGTGCTCTTGGCAGCAGCCGAGTAGATAATCTTGTTAACCTCGGCAGTATCGGTAACGAGAACGTTACCCACTACACAGCTCTGACCGCCGGGATAACCGGTGAGCTCGGCGAGAGTCTTGCTTGTAGCAACCTTCTCAACCTTGGCAGCCTCGGCCTTTGTGCTGTCGGTAGCAGTTGAGTCGTTCTCGGCCTTTGCCACGGGAGCGCCGTTGGCAGCCTGCTGGTTGAGTGCGTTGAGCGAACCCATGATCTCAGAAACCTGGTAAGTCTCATAGAATTCGAGGTTAGCAGCGCTCTGGAGCAGCTTAGCCACACGTTCGGGCTCTTTCACACCGGGGAGCTCGAGGAGGATGCGACCAGTACCCTGGAGCTTCTGGATGTTGGGGGCAACAACGCCGAAGCGGTCGATACGGTTGCGGAGCACGTTGTATGAATTGTCAACCATGCTCTCAACCTCGGCCTCGAGAACCTTCTGCACCTGGTCGTCAGTTGCATTGGGGATCTCTTTCACCTTGTCCACGTTGCGGAAGATCTGAGCGAGCTTGCCTTCGGGAGCGAGTTTCTTGTACTCCTTGCAGAAAGCGTCAACAAAGTTTTCCTGAGCGGCGAGGTTCTTCTGGCTTTCGAGCACGTTGTCAATAGCCTGGTTAAACTTCTTGTCGGGGTTGTTGTCAGAGAGAGCTCTCAAGATGTCGGGGACCGAGATCTGGAGAGTTACGTTCATACCACCCTTCAAGTCAAGACCGAGACCGAGTTCTTTCTCGCGCACTTGCATCAAGTTGTAATTGATGAACGGCCAAATTTTGTAAACAGTCTCGTTGTTCAAGGAGTCAGTGATCTCCTTAAGAGCCACACGATACTTCTCATTAGAGGTATCGGGGGTTTTAATACCAGCCGCAGCGAGTGCCTTCTGCTCTGCAACGTCCTGATAGTGGTTAGAAACCACGGTGAACGACAGGTAGAAGCCACAGATCAAGAGAAGAAATGCGGTAATGGTAACAATAAAACCTTTCGTTTGCATTTGTTTTTTAAGTTTTGTTATTAATTGTTATTATTTTATATTTCAAGCAGTTAACGCAGTCTAGAACACATGACTAGACCGCAATGCAAGGAGCCCTCTTGCCACAATGTGCGTTGCAGTGAGTCCCTTACACAACTTTTCAAGTTGCAAATATACAACAAATTATTCACGTAGCGAAATAATTGACAATGGTTTTTTCACTTCGATTGATTTTTCTGATTTTTTTTCTTGAGGGGGATAGGCTACATAGGCTATATAGGCGACATAGGGGTATTTTTTATTTTCTCAACTTGAAATTTGTTTATTACCATAAAAAATGGTAATTTTGCAACATCAAACACACATGAGGGGGAGATGAGCGGCGGCGTGCTGGCGTCTCATGACACACCCACCACATATTTATATATAGTTATGGCTGACAACGACATCATCAACCGCATCAAGTACCTGATGCAGGAACTCAACTACCGGCAAGTGGACTTTGCCCGGAAAATCGACATCGACACTTCCAACCTATCAAAATACCTCAACGGCAGGCTGCCGGTGAGCGACTCGCTCGTGAACAAGCTGGTCGTGAACCTGGGCGTGTCGAAGCAGTGGCTCGAAGACGGCACCGACTTGCCGTTTGCCAAGCCTGCCGGGGTGATACAGGTGAGCGCGCCGTCGCCCGCAATGCCGCAACAGGGCACACCGGTCTATGACATCGACGTGACCGCAGGCTCGACGCCACGTGCGCGCATGTTTGCCGACGACCAGATTGTGGGCTGGGTCAACCTGCCCGACCTCACCCAGCAGGGATGCCGCATCGTGAAGGTGAGCGGCGACTCGATGAGCCCCGTGATACAGAACGGCGACTACATAGCCATCAGGGAACTCACCAACACGCAATATATCTTCTGGGGTCAGATATATGTGGTGATACTCGACGACTACCGCATGCTCAAGTATGTGCGCCGCAACGACAACCCCTCCCTGGTGACCCTGCGCAGCGCCAACCCCGACTATGACGACATGGAGATAGCACGCGCCGACATACGCGACCTCATGCTCGTGCAACACATCATTCATCTAGACTCTCGAATATGATAACCACTGACTATACTATCCACACCGCCACGCTGTCCAGCGGGCTCAAAATGGTGCACATCAACCGCATGTCGCCCGTGGCATGGTGCGGGCTTGCCGTGAACGCCGGCAGCCGCGACGACCTGCCGGGCAAGCACGGGTTGGCCCACTTTGTGGAGCACACCATCTTCAAGGGCACCACCCACCGCCGCTCGTGGCACATCCTCAACCGCATGGAGAGCGTGGGCGGCGAGCTCAACGCCTACACCACCAAGGAGGGCACGATGCTCTACTCGCTCTTTCCCGAGCAGCACATGGCGCGCGCCGTGGAACTGCTGGGCGACCTGGTGAAGAACAGCGTGTTTCCCGAGGCCGAGCTCGAGCGTGAGCTCGACGTAGTGCTGGAAGAGGTGGCAGGCTACCGCGACCAGCCCGCCGAGGCTGCCTACGACGACTTCGAGGACCTGATGTTTGCCGGCAGCGCGCTGGGTCACAACATCCTGGGGTGCGAGGAGCACCTGCGCACCATCACCCGCGAGGACTGCCTGCACTACCTCAAGAACCTCTACGTGCCGGGCAACATGGTGTTTTTCTCGGTGGGGCCGATGAAACCCGAGCGAGTGTTCCGCCTTGTGGAGCGTCATCTGGGCGAACTACACCACAATGCATCGTGGGCACTCGATCGCACCGCCCCCCTACCCCTTGCCCCGCAGCGGCGCGAGGAGAAGACGGGCAGCCACCAGGCACACACCATCGTGGGCGCACAACTGCCAGGCATGGGGCATCCGTTGCGATATGCCATGGCGCTGCTCAACAACATGCTGGGCGGGCCGGGCATGAACTCAATGCTCAACGTGAACCTGCGTGAGCGCCGGGGGTATGTCTATACCGTGGAGTCGAGCGTGACGCAGTTTACCGACTGCGGGCTGCTAGAAATATACTTGGGGTGCGACTACGACGACGTGAAGACGAGCCTCAAGGTGATAGACCGCATCACCGCAGGCCTTGCCGAGCACGCCCTCACCCCTCACCAGCTCGACGCATGGAAGAAACAATACTGCGGCCAACTCACCGTGGCTGCCGACAGCACCGAATATCTGGCGATGAACGCCGGCAAGAACCTGTTGAGGCACGGCACAGTGAGCACCATCGACCAGACGGTGGGGCGCATCATGGCAGTCACTGCCGACGAACTGCGACAAGCGGCCGAGATGATAACAATGGACCGCTGCTCGGTGCTCACGTTCAAGTAGAGATTAGAGATTAGAGATTAGAGATTTATAATCAAATAAACAACTAACAATGAAAAAATTGACATTTATCATGGCTGCGATGCTGGCACTCGTGCTCAGCGCATGCGGCGGCGAGAACAACGAGCCCGCATTCCCCGACCAGGAGCTCAAGGTGGGCGACATCTTCAACATCAGCAACGGCGAGACCGGCTGGTATAGTGACAACGACAAGATCGCGTCGGTCAACGGCACTGTGGTCACCGCCAACAAAGTGGGCGAGGTGAAGATACGCAACAACAAGCACTTCTTCCGCGTGAACGTGACACCCCGCTACACCTACATCACCGACCCCTATCTGGCATGGGGAGGCTCAAAGGCAATGGTGAAATACAGCGTCAAAGCTCCGTTTGCAAGCGAGACCGACAACTCTATTGAGTTTGGCCCCCTCGGCAACGAGACGTCAACAACCTACTACTTCGGGACTAATGGCTTAGCACGCGTGCTTGTGAACATCTCATCAGGCAAAGTCTCAGAGGCCGAGATACTCAAGTTCCTCAACGAGCGCTACACGCAGATAGGTACCGGCAGCGGGCAAGGTGAGCAATTAATCGGCTACAAGTCACCCGACGACAAAACATCCATCACATTCACCAAGTACATATCTCCGTCGCCCCTTGCAGGCACAATGACCATCAGTTACCTCAAGTTTTGACGTATCGTAGGCCGTTTACGGCCGTATCGTAGTGAACGTATCGTTAAAAAAAATCCCGTTTTATTTGTAAATAATGCGGAAATGTAGTATTTTCGTGATTTGAAACATAACATTAACTAAAAATACTATTATGAACGACGTAAAATTCTATCTTGACGCAGCCGAGGAGAAGATGCAAGAGGCAGTTATGTATCTTGACGACTCCCTGGCCCACATCCGTGCAGGTAAAGCCAATGTTAAAATCCTTGACAGCATACGCGTGGAATACTATGGCAGCAAGGCTCCCATCAGCAACGTGGCAAACATCAGCACTCCCGACCAGCGCACCATCGCTATCACCCCCTGGGAGAAGAACATGTTCCGCGTGATTGAGAAAGCAATCATCGACTCCAACATAGGCATCATGCCCGAGAACAATGGCGAGGTGATTCGCCTCAACATCCCGCCCCTCACCGAGGATCGCCGCAAGCAGCTCGTGAAGGACAGCAAGGCCGAGAGCGAGAGAGCCCGCGTGAGTGTGCGCAACGCACGCCGCGAGTGCATCGACGGCTTGAAGAAAGCCATCAAGGACGGCATGAGCGAGGACGTTTCGAAGGACGGCGAAGGCGAGGTTCAGAAGCTCCATGACAAGTTCATGAAGAAAATCGACGAACTCTTCGCAGCCAAGGAGAAAGAAATCCTCACCGTGTAAAGATTTCGACTAACCACACCGCATGTGTGTGTCATAATGCGCTTTGTTAGGGTAACAACTCTTTTGCCCTTGCAGGGCGCATTGTTATTACTATCTGTTACCCAAGGCATTGCTAGCAGCAACATTGCTTAGGTAAGGGATTAGTTTCGCATGCAAGTGCGACCCCTTTGAGGTCGGTTGGTATAGGTATCTTTGTTCCGACGGCCTGCGGCCATCGGTTACGATGCAATGTGACGACTCTGTCGTCATGTGTGGAGGAAAGTCTGCTGGTCTGTTTTTTACCAGGCACTACTAAAAAAAGCACCGCTCTCTTCTATCAGAGAACGATGCCCCATTCTTAGTGACAAATATGTTTTTATAGAATTGTGTGTATATTTTAGTGTTTAGTTTGTCTTTGTAGTATCAAAGCCCACTCTCACGCCGTCGAATTGCGAGCCCAGGTCGCCCACTGTCTTGATGGCCGTGTTGCCCGAGAGTGATGACATCATCTGCAGCAAAGCCAGCAGTTTCTTCGACTCGAAGGTGAACGCCATGCCCGTTGTGGTGCGGGTCACGTAGGCGGTGACCTGCGCTAAAGGGGTGCTTATCTTGATGGTGCCTGCTGCCGAGTCGAGCACGTAGGTGCCGTTGAGCGGAAGTCCATCTACCTTGCCCTGGAACTGTCCGTTCTGGGCGAAGGTGAGATAAGTGTTGCTCTCCTTGATGCCGGCGCTCTTATAAACCGGTGCCAGCTTTTCCTTGATTTGGCCTGCAGCCACTGCGCCGCCTGCCTGTGCAAGGAGTTTCTCGCTGGTGAACGCACAGCCGGGTGCCGAGTAGGTCCAAGTGCCCACGAGTTGGGCTTGGGTGACTTGTGTCTTGCCTATCACGAGGTCGAGAAGGCTGTTGACCGTCTGCTGGCTGCCCAGAGCGCCCAGAACACCGCCGAGCAGGTCGCCCAACCCCGTAGACGGGGTGCCGGTGGTGCCGGTTGTGTTACCTGTTGTCGTGCCAGTCGCACCCGTTGTCGTACCCGAGCCGGGGAATCCCATGCCAGGCCCGCAACTGCCAGCCGCGAGGGCAAGCGAAATGATTGATACAATGCAAATCTTTTTCATATTTTCTTGATGCAAAATTAGTTATAAATTTCGTTTTGAGAACCAAAAATAAGGAATAATAGACCAATGCCCATTATTCCCCTATAAAAGCAACGTTTCACTCTTTTTATTTGAATCCACGTTTTAGTTGTACAGGTCAAGGGCCTTGCGCAGTTCTTCTTTGATTTGAGTTTTGAGCTCGGCCGGCGCGAGCACCTCGATGTTAGCCCCCATTGAGAGCAGCTGCTGCCGGAGGTCGTAGGTGATGCGCATGCGATAAGTAAACACGGAGTATCCCCCCACCTGCACCATCTCCTGCTGCGACTCGTGGAGCGGCAATGCACGCAGATACTTGGCCTGGACGGGTTCCACGCGCAGCTTTATCTCCTTGGGTTCGTTGCTGTTGGTCGTGATGCCGAAGCAATCTTTGAAAAAATCCTTGGGATTGAAGCCTTCGGGCATTTCAAATGGCTTGTCGGCCAGGATGGTGAGGTCGCTCATGCGGTCGAGGGCATAGGTCTTGATTTTGTTATCGCGGGTGTTGAAGCCAATCACATACCACAGTTGCTTGAAAATCTTCACAAAGTAAGGCATCACCACGTTCCCCTTGGTCTCTCCGGCACGCACGTAGGACCTGTAAGAGAACTTGATGCACAGGTTGTGCCTGACGGCGTCGATGACCACCGGCAGGTGATGCCGCGCGCTGGGCACGTCCTCGAGCATGATGCGCGAAGCCACGTCTTGCGAGTTCTGCAACGTTCCGCTCAACGCCATAGAGTCGAGCATCCACTCGAGGTGTGCATCGCGCGAGTCGTCGCCGTAGTTCTCGATGTAGTACTCATAATTGCTCTTGTTGCAGTTGATGTTGATGTTGAACATGTCCTCGATGCCGTTGCGGTAGGTCATGAACGTGCGCCGCGGCAGCGGGCGTCCCTCGTCCACCTCGTGGCGCACCCACAGGTCGTTGAGTTGCGACAGCGTGAGGCTGTGGTAACGCCTGAGGGTGTCAACTATCCACAAGTATTTGTTGATGATATTGCGTGCCATTTTTTCACTTATTTGCTTTTGCGCAGAACCACGAGTCCGAGCATGGTGAGCGCAGCGTTGAGAAGCAGGAGTTCGAAGCCGATGGTGTAGTCGCAATAGGTCTTCATTGCCCACTGGATGGCCCAACTGAGAATGGGAGCGGCAACGCACACAATGGGAACAAACTTGTCGCGCACATTACCCTTGACAAACATGCCATAGACAAAGAGACCCAGAATGGGGCCATAGGTGAAACTTGCCAGAGCATAAACCGCGCTGATGGCATCGTCGCTACTGAGCATGTAGAAGACATAAATCACGAGCCCCATGATGGCAGCCATCGTCACATGCACCATCTTGCGAGTCTTGGCGAGTTTCTCGTCCTTCGCGTCTCTATTGAGGATATCGACAGTGAACGAAGTGGTGAGGGCGGTGAGAGCCGAGCCAGCAGCCGAGTAGGCGGCAGCAACGAGGCCCACAGTGAAGAGGATGCCCACAATCACGTTCAAACCTCCGTCAAATGCCACGAGCGCAAAGATAGAGTCGGTCTTGAATCCCTCGGCAAGTTTGCCGCTGGCATCAATGATGGGAACTCCGTTGTGCATGAGGCCCTTGCTCTGGACATAGAGGGTAAGGATTGTACCCAGCACGAGGAAAAGCGCCACTACGAAAATCTGGGTAATACCACTCACGATGAGTCCCTTCTTGGACTCCTTGATGTTCTTGCTGGCAAGAGTGCGCTGCATGAGATCCTGGTCGAGGCCAGTGGTGGCGATCACCATGAATACGCCAGCCAGGAACTGTTTCCAGAAGTAAGTGCCCTCGGTGGGATTGTCAAAGAAGAAGATGCGCGAAGTGTCGCTGTCGGCAATAGCCGAGCACATGCCGGCGAAGTCAAGGTTGAGTGCCCTTGCCACAAAAAAGATGCTGAGCACAACGCTGAGCACGAGGCAGGTGCTCTTGAGCGTGTCGGTCCAGATGACAGTCTTCACGCCGCCCTGCAAGGTGTAGAGGAAAATGAGCGCGATGGTGGCGATGACATTGACAATGAAGGGAATGTGCAACGGACCAAACACGAGGTGCTGCAAAACGACGCACACCACATAGAAACGCACCGCAGCACCCAGAATCTTGCTGATGAAGAAGAACCATGCACCGGTCTTGTGAGTGTGTCCACCAAAGCGATCTTTGAGGTAACCGTAGATAGATACCAGGTTGCTCTTGAAGAACAGGGGTACCAGCACGTAGGATATCACGAAGTAACCCACTGCGAAGCCAAATACCATCTGCATGTAACTGTAACTCTTGGCAACAACCATGCCGGGAACCGATGCAAATGTCACGCCCGAGATGGGAGCGCCTATCATGGCAATGGCGACGATAAACCAGGGTGCCTGACGTCCGCCAGTGAGGGCATCGCTCTTGTCGCTGCCTCGCGAGGCAAGCCATGAGATGAGGAATAGCAAGATGAAGTAGCCGATGATTGTGGCTAGTACAATAATGGGAGTATTCATAAGTTATTGCTGTTATTTCTTTTCGTTATTGACGTTATTATCGTTATTGACGTTATTAACGCTATTATCGTTATTATCGTTAGTAACGTTATTTTTGTTATTCGTAGCGAAGCGTTTCGTTAGTCCTTATAGATGAGATAAGGCTTGCGCTGGGCTTTGAACTTCTCGACGTCGGCGGCCCAGGTGGCTTTGATCTGGTCGGCGGTCTTGCCGTCCATGATCATCTGCTTGATGTCCTCGCGGCCCATGAGTTTATCGAAGAACTTGTTGAAGAACTCCTTGCCCAGGTGGCTCGACTTGTAGGCGTCGATGACGTAGGTGAGATCTACCCCACCCTTGATTGCATCTTCCTCGCTCATGAGGTGCAGGTCGGTGCCATAGCACTTGTTGCCCAGTTGCGGAGGATTCTTGGCACCGAAGCGGCTAGTGGGGGTGAACTCAAACTTGTGGTCGGTCATCGCAGGGTGTCCATAGACCTGGAAAGGCCAGTCGGTGCCGCGACCCAGGCTCACGGGCGTGCCCTCGAAGTAGCAAATCGACGGATAGAGGTAGATTGAGAGCATGTTGGGCAGGTTGGGTGACGGAGCGATGGGGAGGCGGTAGCGAGTGCTGCGGGTGTAGTTGTCGCAAGGCACCACGGTGAGAGGCAGCGACTTGCCGTCTTTGAGCCATCCCTCGCCCATTGCCATCTTGGCAAGTTCGCCCATTGTCATGCCATACACGGTGGGGATGGGCAGGCGGCCCACGCCGCTCTTGAGCTTCATGTCGAGGATGGGACCATCCACATACATGATGTTGGGGTTGGGACGATCGAGAATCATGACTTCCTTGTCATAGATAATGGCAGCGTCCATCATGTTGATCATTGTCACATAGTAGGTATAGTAGCGCAGTCCCACGTCCTGCAAGTCGATGACGCACACGTCGAAGAGGTCCATACTCTCCTTGCTGGGCATGGGCAGTCCGCCGTCATAGAGCGAAGCGATGGGCACACCGGTTTTCTCGTCCACGCTGCTCGACACATGTTCGCCAGCATCGGCCTTGCCGCGGAAACCGTGTTCGGGCGAGAAGATAGTCACCACGTTGACTTTGTTCTCCAGGAGCACGTCGAGCACATGCTTGTCGCCCACCATGCCGGTCTGGTTGCTGAGCAGAGCCACACGCTTGCCTTTGAGTTGGGGCAGATACAGGTCGGTGCGCTGGGCACCCACAGCCACTTGCTGCTTGCCCGAGCACTCATGGCCGCAGCACGAAGACGCACCGCCGCATGACTGTGCAGTTGCAACACACGCGCCAGCCAGCAAGGCCACAGCAAGGAATAAAGTTCTGAAGATTTTCATATTCATTGTAAGTTTTATGTTATGGTTATTTTTCGATTATGCAGTCCTCCACATTGCGTGTTTCGCGTGAGATGTTCAAGCCTATGCGGAAAACGTGTTGTCCAGAGAGGGCGAACGGCAAGGTGTAGTCCTTGCTCTTGATTTGGTCGATAGCGTCCTGGGCCGAGCCGTCAAATTTGAATTCAATGACGTAGCAGAATTTTGGAGTTTGCAGCACCATGTCGATGCGACCATAACTAGTGCGATATTCAGCCTGGACATACATGCCTAAGAGTTTGTGCAACAGCCACACCTGGTATTGGTAGTGATTTTCTAAAT
>JAGHSP010000039.1 GCA_018065815.1 Candidatus Sodaliphilus limicaballi
AGCATTGATACGTACGTATATAATGAGTTGCTCGCTGAACTGAATAAAGGGACAATGGCTACTACTCATGACGATTCCATTTATTTCATCCCTGGACTATGCATTAAAATTGAATCTCGACTTATTTATTTAGATACCCAGCATAACACTTGCACTATAGAATCGGGGCATGATACAACCTTTTGCAAGTTGACTAACCGATGTTGTTATCAAATTAAGTATATTAGCGGTTTCTACCGTTACCTATCTGATGAGTATTTAGAGAAAGACCCAGGAGTAAAGGAATTTGGATACACTGATAATACAAGTGCTTTTGCATCAAAGCTAAATTATATGAATGAACCTATTGATAACAGTGCAACAAAGGTTTTAATTCAGATGAACGACAATAAGTATGAGTAGAGCAAGTTTATTAATGATGTGATAACATTGTAAATAAGTGATATGGGATGATTTTTGTTTTGTACATATTACGATAATTTGATATTGGTCATAAATTATGTCTCTAATAATAAGTTGCCTAAAAAATATATGACTCCAGATATGCTAGGGGCAATTATTAATTATATTTTCCAAGGAGAAAACACAACAAACGATAGAAATATTAAATATTATGGAGAAAAAATCCGCAATTCTGTTAAATGAGTTATTATACAAGATGTGTCATTTGGACATTCTACTCCAAATAAAACTGATATGTATAGTTTGTGTAAATTTCATTTTGCTATTCTCATCATGTTCTGACAGAAAATCTAGTATATATGCTCGCTTGGAAGGGGAAATAGACATTGATTACGAATACAGTTCATGGAAAAGATTTAGTAATTATTCCTTAGGACCTGTATTGGAACCAATGAACTTTCAAAAAGATAGTGTTGTTTTACCAAAATTATTTTGTGTAGGAAATAACGCAAGTCATGTTAGGCAGATAGAAACTGTTGGTTCTTGGGAAATTATTCACGAATCCCCTGATTCAATTATAATAAATGCATCAAATCATCCTTTCTCTGGAAAATATCTTGTAGAATTTAAAAGACAATTCATTCTAAACAAATTACACTATTATGTGTACCTGACAAATGATTCTACAAGAATTATTGGAGAAAAGTACTTTTTGTTCGCTTTTGGGATTCCAAAGATTGCTGAACACTGGGAAGACTGACGACTTTCTCTCAAAACATGTTTAGATAATAAAAGCATTCACGTGCCACTTCTTATTCACAAATATGCCAAGGGGAATAATTCGTCATCATGGCAAAAGTATCTTGATGAGTATTAATAACGAGAACGATTATGGTTAAATAGAATAATGCCTTCGGGTTAAACTGTGGACAATAAGTGATGAAGGTTCTTCGTTATACTTATGACAATATGGAACGTCTGCTCACTACATCGGTTGAACGTGACGGCGCGGAGCCGGTTTTGCTCTGCAGCAACACGTATGACGACCTGGGTCACTTGGCTACGCAGAGCCTCGGCGGCTCAACCGAGGGCAGCCATGCCATCATTAGAACCGTCCCTTTGATGGTTGCGGGGACGATGGTGTCTAGGGTGAGGTTTATCTTCATTCACAATGCGTTTGTTGCTCCTAAGATTGTAGGAAAATAGTCCGTTTCAGCTAGATGAACCTTCCTGCCCATAGCTTGCGCAGGAAATCAGTTGCTGGCCATATCTCAATGCCGTTGACAAGGCGTGGCCGGGTTTCCATGCTCACAACTATTAGTTTGGCATCGGGGTACTCTTCTTCAAAAGCACGCAGTCCCTTTAAATCGGCCGATGAGACACTAGTCGAAGATTTTACTTCGACTCCCACCTCGGCATTGCCTATCACAAAATCCACCTCGTAGCGATTGTCGGAGGTGTGCCAGTAGGTTAACGGTTTGTCGTTACACTTGTAAGAGAGATATGCTTTTAACTCCTGACAAACAAGGTGCTCAAGCGCATGACCAAACTCGGCAGTACCTTGACGCAGCGGCACCCGGTTTAATAGTTGGTTGGGGATTCCCACGTCAAAGTAATAGAACTTGGGGGCAGCAACCAGCTTGCGCTTTACCACCCGGGCAAAGGCGGGTATCATGTACCCCACCATTGTCTCTTCTAGAATGGAGAAATATTCTTTTACCGATTTGGAACTCACTCCACAGTCTTGAGCTATGTTGGTATAGTTAACAATCTCAGAGTCGCTAAGTGCTGCTACTTGCAGGAATCGGGAGAACGAATCGATGCGGCGAACTATTGACTCGGCAATGATTTCCTGTTGCAGATAGTCTCCTACATAGGCTTGCAAACGTGCGTGAGCGTTCTCGGTTAAGTAATGGCGAGGCAACATGCCGTTATTGATTGCGTGCTCTAAGTTGAAGTCGGGAATCTCAGCACTCACTAGCGGGAAAAGCACTTTGCGAATGGCTCGTCCTCCTAGCAAGTTTGCCCCACACCGCTTGAGCTTGCGCGCACTTGACCCGCACAAAATGAATCGGATGCCACGATTAGTCATTAACCAATGTACCTCATCGAGCAGGGCAGGCACTTTCTGTACTTCGTCGATGATTACTATGTTAGACTCATCAAGCATTTCACATTCTTCGCGCAATGTTGCAGGTCGCATATTGAGACGTACATATTCGTCACTGCGAAGCAAGTCATAGTACAAGGCATCAGGAAAAAGTGTCTTTAATAATGTGCTTTTTCCCGTTTGGCGCGCGCCCCACAAGAACAAACTGTCGGTCTTTATGTCCTCAAGTAGAAGGATTCTATTGAATGTCAACATCTTCAAATATTTTTTTAATGATGCAAAATTAATATTCTTTCTCTGAACAAGCAAGAAAAAGTAATAAAATCTGAAGTAGTACTTCAAAATTTGTCGTAAAATCTGAAGTAGCACTTCAAATTTTATGTCTTTTTAGGTGGCTTCGTGTAAAGCACAGATTGCACAGGACTAGGGGTTTAAATTTTCAGAAATTAGTACTCAACTTTAGCATGTGAAACCATTTGAGCTTGCAAAACTTATTTAATGGTAACTATTCAGCAATGGTATTTTGGGTAATTTCCCCGCGCGGATCTCACTGATAACACTGATTTAATAATAACTGAAAGAAATTAA
>JAGHSP010000307.1 GCA_018065815.1 Candidatus Sodaliphilus limicaballi
CAGATAGGGTATCAAATATGAAAATAGATTTATTCTGATACATGATACTTTTTCAGTGGCCTCGGACGGTTCTTTTGATGGTGCTTAATACGTATGTATTGATTCTCAATTATTTATGCAAGACGCTTTGTTTCGTTTTTTTGCAGTTGGAACATCGGGTATTCCAGTTTTAGGTGATGCAAGAGTGCTAAAATATATGATTTACTTAATTTGTAAGCAATTGTTTCTGAGTATTTTGCTCTAAATAACCATCAAAAGAACCGTCCCTTTGATGGTAAAAATCGGGAATTGAGACTAGTGCCTCAATTCCCTTGTTAATTGTGATGTAATGTCTGTTTTGTGAGCATCTCACTTGCCCAGTACGATGTTGATAACAGCGTTGATATCGCTGATGTCAACGACGCCGTCGCCTGTCACATCGGCACGGCCTTCATACTTGTCGGCGCTTTCGCGGCTCAGAACCACGTTGATGAGTGCATTCATGTCGCTGATGTCAACGATGCCGTCACCGTTCACGTCGCCGGGCGCAACCGGTGCAGGCTCGTCATCAATTATGATGAAACGTCCCCAATAAGAATGTGTCTTATAAGCCGCCAAAGACCCCTTAGGCACATGGATTTCAGTATTAGTCCTAAGGCCCTGACTGCTGGCCGTGGGAGGAATTGTGCAACGCATCCTAATAACAGGTTGATTATTGAACCTCAATGCCAGGTCATCAATAAAATTCACCGACTTGCCGATAACAAGTTCCTGGAGTGAACTACCGTCGAAACAAGAACCGCCTATCTTGGTCACGTTGTCGGGGATAACAACAGTCTTCAATGACGGGCAATCGCGTAAAAGGCAATAAGAAATCTCGGTGAGCGACTCACTGAGTTTGACACTCTCCAGTTTGTCACATTCCATAAAAGCACACATTCCCAATTCAATTACATTATCGGGCACGACCACACTTGTCAAGTTATCGCAATTGTAGAAGCAATGGTCTCTGATTTTTGTTACAGTACTGGGAATTTCAATGCTGGGCAAGCTGGAATCCTTAAACATATTTGCCCCCATAAATATCAAACCCTCGTTGAGGTAGACGGCTTTGAGTTGCTTACAGCTATAAAAAGCCAAATCATAAACATACCTCATCGTCGAGGGGAACCTCACCGATGTGACAGCAGTCCCATCAAATGTATGGGAATCTATCGATGTGACACTGCGCATCGCACCATTATATTTCACCTGTGCGGGAATCACTATGTCGCCCTTATAAGAGTCGAGGTGAACCACACGCATTTCGCCGAATGCATAATCATAGGCAATGCCGCCTTCAAGCAAATCATAAGCGCTTGCCGAACACCACGAGGCAACCACCATGAGTAAAACAAAAATAATTTTCTTCATAATAATTTATTGATATTGATCCTTAATTCCACAACACTATAATTTAACTTTATTCATAAGTTCCTGAGCAACAAAAAGTTGCCCGAGATTTTACCGTGTCAGATTTTTCACTTATCTTAGTGTTGCAATTCAAAACAAGCGAAAATCGTAACAAGACATGTCAAAGGTACAAATAAAATCCAAGAAACTCACACCTTTTGGCGGTATTTTTCCAATCATGGAGCAATTAGACTCCATGATTTCATCTGTTATTGACTCGACACTAGGACAGAGATGCGGCACAAGCATCGGTTATAAATACAGTGAGATCGAACCATCAAAGGGACGGTTCTTTTGATGGCATTTGATGCGTGTGTGTTGATTCTTAATTATTTATGCAAGACGCTTTGTTTCGTTTTTTTGCAGTTATAACATCGGGTATTCCTGTTTTAGGTGATGCAAGAGTGCTAAAATATATGATTTACTTAATTTGTAAGCGATTGTTTCTGAGCATTTTGCTCTAAACAACCATCAAAAGAACCGTCCCTTTGATGGTGTTCGTTTCATAATGTTTTGATTAAAAGATGACGAATATATTAGTAGTTTACAAAGGTAGTGATTTTGGGTTAAAGTTGAATAGTTTAAGGAGGTTATGAATGGAAAAAAGTAAAAGATATGAGTAATTTTTTTTGCGCTTATTGGGAAATATTATTAATTTTGCGTAATTAATCCAATTAGTGTTGTTAACGCATGTATCAACATCATTCTGGGTGCGTGACGAAGGGGTAAATGAAATAATAACCGAAAAGATAAAACATAATTTTAAAAACAACTATAATGAAAAAAACTGTTTTATTATTAGCCATGCTACTGGGAACCATCAGTGCATGGGCCTACACACAGGTAACTATCGACAATATAAACTATTACCTGCGCGATGACAATACCGCCGGCGTGCAGATGACTCCTGAAGCATCGGGTGACGTTGTGTTGCCTTCAACCATTACTTACAATGGTAAGACCTATACCGTTGATGAGATAGCTCAAGATGCGTTCAAGGAAAGTTCTATCACCAGCGTTGACGCTGCTGCCACTATCACCGAGGTAGGTGCTGATGCATTCTCTTCTTGCTACAATCTCAAGAGTGTGAAGCTGCACGGTGTAAAGACGCTGGGCAAGAGCACGTTCTCTAACGATTATAACCTCGAGGAGGTTGTGCTTGAGGGCGAACTCGCTGCTATCCCCAACTTCGCTTTTGAGAACGCTGGTAACTTCACTATCACTATGCCTGCTACCGTCAAATCTATTGGTGAGTGCGCATTCAGGCACAGTGGCCTTAAGGCTGTTGACATCCCTGGTAGCGTTGAGACTATCGGTGCAAGTGCATTCATGTGGTGTACCGACCTTGAGGACGTAAAGTTCCACGAGGGTCTCAAGAGCATAGGCGATCAGGCTTTCCAATACTCTTACGTGAGCGAACTCGTGTTCCCCGAGGGCTTGCAGACAATAGGTAAAAACGCGTTTGGTGACTGTACAAGTATAAGGAAAATCGTCTTCCCCACAACCACTATCACCAATATGGCCGATGGCCTGTTCACTGGTCGCTGGTCACTCTCTACTGTTGAGTGTGCTGCTACAGTGCCTCCCACAATTCCTGCAGGTACATTCGAGGGCTCTAATGGTACTCTCTATGTTCCACGTGCATCTATCGAGGCTTATCGCGCTGCAACTGGTTGGAGCTACTTTGACCAAAAGACTATCACTGCTCTCCCTGTCAAGGGCGACCTCAATGATGACGATGCAGTGGATATCGCCGACGTTAACCTTATCATTGACCACATCCTCACAGGTTACACCCTCAACTACGCTCACCGCCTGAGAGCCGATCTCAATGGTGACAATAGCATTGACATTGCCGACGTTAACATTCTCATCGACATGATCTTGGGAATATAACTTTTAAGGAGTCTAAAAGTCTAAGAGTCGTAAGGCGACTACTAGTTTAGATAAAATCGAGTAGGAGGAAAACGAAGTAGTTTTCTTCCTACTTTCGTTTTCCGACCTCTCACACCACCGTACG
>JAGHSP010000426.1 GCA_018065815.1 Candidatus Sodaliphilus limicaballi
GAATTTATTCTTACTGAAAGAAATTAAAATAATTATAATAATTTTATGTTCTTTTGTTCTTCTGTGCTTTTGTTCTTTTGTGCTTCTGTCAAATAACTCACACAGAGGGCGCTGCGCTTGAAATTTATTGAAAATAAACTGAAAATACAAAATCTGCGTAATCAGCGAGAGAAAGAAAACTTCCCCGAGTTCTGCGAGTTCCCCGAGAGATAAAAATCTGCGCAATCTGCGTAATTAGCGAGAGAAAGAAAACTTCCCCGAGTTCTGCGAGTGCCCCGAGAGATAAAAATCTGCGCAATCTGCGCGATGTCTCGGTGGGAGTTTAGTTATTGTGCCGGTGTTTCTTTTTTCTTCTTGCGGAAGTCGGCGTTATACATTGCGTCGATGAGGGGCGCGTATCGCTTGTTGATGACTGAACGACGCACTTTGAGGGTGTTGGTGAGCTCGCCGCTTGCAATGGTGAACTCACGGGGCAGCAGCACGAATTTCTTGATTTGCTCATAGGCAGCCATGTCTTTCTGGTAGCCGTTGATGCGGTCTTCTATCATCTTGTGGATATCGGTGTTGTTGACCAGATCCTTGACGTCGGTGTAGTTGATGCGTTTCTTGAGCGCGTAGGCCTTGAGCTCGTCGATGCAGGGAACGATGAGCGCCGAAACATATTTGCGTCCGTCGCCTATGATCACTGCCTGCTCGATGTACTTGTCCTGGGCGAGCGCGGTCTCGAGCACTTGAGGCGCGATGTACTTGCCGTTGCTGGTCTTGAACAGGTCCTTGATGCGGTCGGTGAGTATGAGTTGTCCTTTCTCGTTTATCTCGCCGCAGTCGCCGGTGTGGAACCATCCGTGCGCGTCGATGGCACGTGCTGTTTCCTCGGGTTTGTTGTAGTAGCCCTGGAGCATCTGCTTGCCACGCACGAGGATCTCGTTGTTCTCGCCTATCTTGATTTCCCACCCGGGGATGATGGTGCCCACTGTGCCTAGCGACCAGCCGTTATCTTCGTAGCAGGTCACTGTTGCCGTGGTCTCGCTCAATCCGTAGCCGATGACGATGTTGATGCCCACGGTGTGGAGGAACTCGGTGATGCGGTCACTGAGCATCGCGCCCGCGGTGGGGAAGAGGTTATGGTTCTCGATGCCGATGGCAGCACGCACTTTCTTGAACACCTTGTCCTCGAAGAACTGGTATTGCTTCTCGACGAGGAATGGCACCTTGCGTCCGTTGCGCACATACTTGAGGTTGCGTGTGCGACCCACCGAGAGTGCGCGTTTGATGAGAACTTTAAGTACAGGCGGAGCTGCATTGAAGTTGTCGTTGACGGCTGTATATACTTTTTCCCAGAAGCGGGGCACGCTGCACATGCAGGTGGGTTTTATTTCCTTGACGGCTTTCTGGATTTCCTTGGGATTGAGGTTGATGGCAACCCTGACGCCCTGGTTGAGGCAGAACATGGTCCATCCCAGCTCGAAGATGTGGCTGAAGGGCAGGAAGCTCAATGACACATCTTCCTTGTCGTCAACCTTGATGCGCAGAGCGTGTGCTTGCATGCATGCGTCGAAGTTGCTGTGGTTGAGCATCACGCCCTTGGGCTCGCCAGTGGTGCCCGAGGTGTAGATGAGGCACATGAGGTCGTCTTCCTCGCCGTCGTGCTTGCGCTTAACCAAGCCTAGTTTCTGTGCTTCGTCAGCCTTGTCGCCGCTGGCCAGGAACTGCTGCCATGTCATGGAAGCCTTGTCGCCGCTGGCAATCACCACGTTGGTGTCGAGAGTGACAACGTGGTGCAGGGTGGGACATGTGTCCACGAGTTCACGAGCCGTCTCATAGTGTTGCTGGTCGCCGGTGAAGATGAGTGTGGCGCCCGAGTCGTTGATGATGTGCATGGCCTCGTCCTTGCTGCTGGTAGCATAGATGGGCACGGGTACCGCGCGGTTGTAATAAGCAGCAAAGTGCGAGATGAGTATCTCGGGGCAGTTTTGAGAGAAGATGCAGATGCGGCCATGTTCCTCAATGCCTATGTTGTAGAGAGCCTGTGCACAGCGTTCGATTACCTCCTTGAATCCGTTCCAGGATAGAGATTTCCAATTCTGTGTCTTATAGTCGCGATAACGCAAAGCCTCGCGATTGCCATATTTCTTGGCGTTATCTGGAATGAGTTGTACGAATTTATTCATGTTTTACCTAAATAAGATGAATTGTCACGATGCAAAATTAATGAATTATCCATAATACTTAAAATGTAGGGGCGGGATAAGGGCAACTATTAACAACAATTCCACTAAAAATGAATACTTTTACACATTTTAAGACCTAAAAGATAACCGTTAAGCGTTTTTATGTCGTGCATTTGCAAAAAAAGTTGTAACTTTGCATCTTGAGTAAAAACGTAAAAAAAGCAAGTTTTCACCACTTTTTATGGCAGAAGAGAATATACTGAATGCAGAACAGCCGCAAGGCAACGACAACGGAGGATATGACAAACTGGTAACGCTCACCCCTCGCGAGCACATCAGGCAGCGCCCGGGCATGTACATAGGCAAGCTGGGCGACGGCCAGCAACCCGACGATGGCGTGTATGTGCTCATCAAGGAGGTTGTGGACAATAGCATCGACGAGTTCAACGCCGGCTATGCCAAGCCCACCATCACCATCGACGTCGAGGACGGCACCGTCACCATACGCGACTACGGCCGCGGCATCCCCCTGGACCAGGTCAAGGACGCCTCGAGCAAGATGAACACCGGTGCAAAGTATGACACCAACACCTACAAGCGCTCGGTGGGCCTCAACGGCGTGGGCATCAAGGCTGGCAACGCCCTCTCCACCTCGTTCTTCATTCGCTCGGTGCGCGACGGCCAGAGCTCGGCAGTGGAATATGCCGAGGGCCTCGTGGTGAACGAGACCGGCGTCGTTCCTGCCCAGGATGGCGAGGAGAACGGCACCCTGGTGCGCTTCACGCCCGATGCCAGCATCTTCAAGGGATACCAGTTCCGCGACGACATCGTCGAGACCATGGTGAAAAACTACTCGTTCCTCAACACCGGGCTGTCGCTCATCTACAACGGCCGCAAGTACCACTCGCGCTATGGTTTGAGCGACCTCGTGAAGGAGAACATGACCAGCGAGCCGCTGTATCCGCTCATGCGATTCATGGCAGCCGACATCGAGGTGGTCATCACCCATGCCAACCAGCCCGGCGAGGAGTTCTACTCCTTTGTCAACGGCCAGCACACCACCCTGGGCGGAACCCATCAGAGCGCATTCCGCGAGGCACTGTCGCGCACCATCAAGGAGTTCTATGGCAAGAACTTCGAGTATAGCGACATACGCAACGGCGTGGTGGCAGCCATCAGCCTCAAGGTGGAGGAGCCGCTGTTTGAGTCGCAGACCAAGGTAAAGCTGGGAAGTACCGTCATGTGGAAAGACGGCCCCACCATCTATAAATTCATCAACGACTTCATCAAGAAAGAACTTGACGACTACTTGCACAAGACTCCGGCCACAGCCGAGATCATGTTCAAGAAAATCCAGGACAGCGAGAAGCAGCGCAAGGCCATTGCCGGCGTCACCAAGCAGGTGCGCGAGCGCGCAAAGAAAGCGGCGCTGCACAACGACAAGCTGCGTGACTGCCGCGTGCACTTGAGCGATGCCAAGGCCCCCAAGGGATTTGACCACGACCGCCGCGATGACTCGTGCATCTTCATCACCGAGGGACTCTCGGCGAGCGGCTCTATCACCAAGATTCGCGATGTAGAGACACAAGCGGTGTTCTCGCTGCGAGGCAAGCCGCTCAACACCTACGGCCTCGAGCCCAAGAAGGTATATACCAACGAGGAGTTTGCCCTCTTGCAAGCCGCGCTCAACATCGACGACGGCATTGACAACCTGCGCTACAACAAGGTGATTATCGCCACCGATGCCGATGTCGATGGCATGCACATACGCCTGCTCATGCTCACCTACTTCCTGCAGTTCTACCCCGAGCTGGTGAAGACGGGGCACCTCTTCATCTTGCAGACTCCCCTCTTCCGCGTGCGCAACAAGAAAGAGGCTAAACGCAAGAACCACAAATCGACCAAGAAAGAAGCCAAGCCGCAGCGCGTGGAGACCTACTACTGTTACAGCGACGAGGAACGAGTGAATGCCATCAACAAGCTGGGTGACAACGCCGAGATCACCCGATTCAAAGGTCTCGGAGAGATAGACCCCGACGAGTTCAAGGACTTCATCGGTCCCGAGATGCGACTCGACCGCGTGTCGCTGCGCAAGGAAGACTCGGTGAAGGACATGCTCACATTCTTCATGGGCAAGAACACCATGGAGCGACAGAAGTTTATCATTGACAACCTCGTGATTGAAGACGATGAAGACATCACAGTGCATTGAGAGCCGCACGCCTCGCGTGGCATTGTTTGCCGGTTCGTTCGACCCGTTCACTCGGGGCCACGAGTCAATCGTGCGCAGGGGGTTAGAGATATTCGACACGGTGATTGTGGGCATAGGGGTCAACCCTTCCAAGAAGCCTTTCATGACCGCCGATGCACGCAAGCAGTGGATTGAGAGCACCTTCGCCGGCAACGAGCGTGTCAAGGTAATCGTGTATGAAGGGCTCACAGTTGACGCTGCACGCGCCCACGGGGCACAGTTCCTGCTGCGTGGCGTGCGCACCGCAGCCGACTTTGAATATGAGCAGACGATAGCCATTACTAATCGTTCGCTTGCTGGTATTGAGACCGTTCTCATCAATACCTTGCCCCAGTTGTCACACATCAGTTCGTCACTGGTGCGTGAACTGCTCTCTCATGGTCACGATGTCTCACAGTTGATACCACCATCAGCCCCAATCGAACTCCTACCCACTACTCTTTAACGATACACTTTTTTCTTGGTAACTATTCAGCAATGGAACTCCCCGCGCGGATCTCACTGAACTCACTGATTTTTTTCATTGAATATATATATTGTGGATTTTCTAGACCTCAGGGAGGTCGTAACTTTGGTTAACCGCTGGTCGCAGACCTGCGGACTGCCGGAGGAGGGTGTGAAGTGTGACAA
>JAGHSP010000315.1 GCA_018065815.1 Candidatus Sodaliphilus limicaballi
AACAAGGTTTTGCGTAAATAATAGACACTACGGTAATAATCGTGAAATCACGGGCCGCTATCTCCCCGAAACAGGTGAGGATGGCGGCCTTTTTTCTGAATAACATCTTGTGCACGAAACGTGCACTGGTGTGTTAACAAAAGGGTATGTGTGTTAATTTTGGTTTTAGAGATGCATTTTGTGAGTTGTTTATAGGGGTTATGGATAAAAGATGTTGTATATTTGCGAAAAAATTAACTTCAGTATGCGTGAGATATGCATATTTAAGTACATTTACATTCGCCGAGATACATAATAACAAACCAAATAAAACTAAAAAATGAGCAGTCCTGTAATAAATGTGATAGGGGAGAGCAGTTCGACTCGCACCGAATGGACCCTAGTTGAAGGGGAGAACGTGCTTGAGCATGCTTTCACCGAAGGACTAAATCCGTTTTTCCATTCTCGTCGTGAGATAAGCCATAGCATACGCTTGGAATTGCCCGAAGCATTTTTCAAGCGCCGCTGGAACCATGTGTACTATTATGGCGCTGGCTGCTCAAGTCCCGAGAAGAACAAGATAGTGGAGGCATCGCTTGTGGCCCAGTTCAAGACCCCGGTTACCGTGGAGAGCGACTTGCTGGGTGCGGCACGCGGATTGCTCGTGCACGAGCCAGGATTGGCGTGCATCCTGGGCACTGGTTCAAACTCGTGTTTCTATGACGGTCAGAACGTGGTTAAAAACGTGCGTTCGCTTGGTTTTATCCTGGGTGACGAGGGCAGCGGTTCCGCTCTGGGCCGCTTGTTCCTGGGCGATGCTCTCAAGAATGTGGCACCGCGCGAGTTGATCGATGGTTTCTTTGAGGAATTCAAGGTGACGCCCGACGATATCATGGATGCCGTGTATAATAACCCCTCGGCCAACCGTAACCTGCGTGAGTACTCGTTCTTCTTGAGCCATCATCTTGATAATGATTATGTTCACTCGCTCATTTTCAACGAGTTTAACCGTTTCTTTGAGCGCAATGTGTGCCAGTATGACTACAAGGGATATCCGTTGTGTTTTGTAGGGTCGGTTGCTACGACATACAGTAACATCCTGCTCGATGTGGCAGCGCGTCATGGCATCACAGTGCGCAAGATAATACGCAGCAGCATGCCAGGACTGGTTACCTATCATGCCACTGCGAAATAATCGGTGCGTGTCGCGCTTGATTAGCTTTTCTTGATGTAAATGTATTTTGGGTAGCGTCCCAGCACAAAGAGGGTGACCGGGCAAAGCCATATTTCACGCTCAAAATCATTTAGACCTGTCACAAAGTAGGTGCTGCCTCCAGTGAGATGCTTACAGACTCTGTCTCGGCTCGCAGCGCCGAGATGAGTTGGGTTAAGTTGGATGTGTCTGTCATTCCATTAAAATTTTAGAGAAACATTATAATGCAAATCTACTCACTCCCAACGACACCCTAAAAGACAAGTAAAAGGCGGCTACCCTCGCGGGCGGTCGCCTATAAAAAAAGCCCCACAGCGGTTGACTGTGAGGCTAACGGAAGTTGTTCTTTTAAATTCTATCTGCGGCCGCTCGTATGCGGTCAGAGAGGTCATAGAGTGCTGCCTGCAACTGGCTGGCTTCCTCGGGAGTGAACTCGCCCTTGCCGCCGTTGCCATCGATGCCGTCCATTTTGTGGTAAAGCCAACTGCTCGACTTGCCGAAGTAGCGACGGGCTATGTCGCGCCACGTGATCGAGAGCAGGATGTCGTTTAGTTTGTCCTTCATTGTTGCCATATCATATAATCGTTAACACATAGAAATCAGAATAAAGTTCTTTTAAAGAACCCCGCTGCTTGTGACGGGGTTCGGATGAATCATTCATCCTCTGGCGGCATTTCGACTAATTCGTCGAACAGCTGCTGAGCATACCAGAGCAACTCTTCATAGCCGTTTGGATAGGCTCGTCTGAGGTTTCTGATTGCCTCTATCAGCTCAAGCTCCGCAGAATTTAAAAGAACTCTGTCCATAAACATGTCGTTTAATTGAACACTGCAAAGTTACTACGAAATTTCGTATTATCAAAATATTTGTACGAAAAATCGTACTATACTAATACAATTTAACAGAAAACCCCATGAGGGGACATCCTCACGGGGTCAATTTCCTGCAAGCAGGAGGAGTTCTTTTAAATTCTTGCTGCAAATGTAGCAACTTTTTTTGAAACCTGCAACATGCCGCCATGCAAATAATTGACAAGGATAGACTATGAATAAGGACCAGGGCTCTTTTTTCTTACCAAACACTGATGATGCAATGATGCCTGCTCCGCTCGCTAAGTCTTTAATTGTGTAGTTCATAATTTCTAATTTTTAGTTGTTTTAATCGTGTAAATATTACACAAGTTCTTGTGCAACCATCATGCCGCACGCTGTTTTCTTGTGTAAATATGACACAATTACATGTCACATGACAGACTTGTGCGCATGCTGGTAACTATTCAGCAATGGAACTCCTCGCGCGGATCTCACTGAACTCACTGATTTTTTCATTGAAAATTATTGTTGTCCGGTAAAAAAGAAAATATTTTTATTTTGATTTTTATGCTTCTATATAACAAAATTCCAACGAGCATGAGTCTAACCACAATTTGCAAGCTCTAACTCCATGCGTTCCAGTCGCTTCTGAAGATACATAACCTTGTTTTGTAATTCAGCCTTTCGGTGATTCATATATACTTCTTCATCATACTCTGTTTTACGC
>JAGHSP010000164.1 GCA_018065815.1 Candidatus Sodaliphilus limicaballi
CCGAAAGGAGTGAGATTGTCAGATTTTATTTGTAACTTTGCCATATCGATGTCGTGTTGGTGGTTCGTTTGGTTTTATTTGCAGCACTAATTTAAGTGAAATCACCGACATGGCAAAATCCTGGGCAACTTTTTGTTGCTCAGGATATTATAAAAATCGTTAACGAAAGTGCTGCGGAATTAAGGTTAATTTAAAAACTCAGTATAATGAAAAAAATTACATTTTTCTTACTTTGTGCCGTAATGGGCATAGGTGCAATGTGGGCTCATGTTGCCGGGCCTGGTTCAAAAAAGGTATCATTGAAAATAGAGGAATTGGTAACCATCGATGGTAGTCAGTATGTTCTGGTAAATAATGAATATGCCGATTTGTATATGGCGAAGGATGTGTCGGGTACATTTGCGGTGCCTGCAAGCGTGAATTATGGAGGGAAGTCCTATCCTGTTAAGAACATCCGAAGCATGGCGTTCATGGAGTCGGGGGCTACATCAGTCTCCACAGCTGGTACTCTGGAGGGTGTGTGGTCCAATGCATTCACTGATGCCCGAGCTTTGCAATCAGTTAGTTTGGCTGAAGGCGTGAAGATGATTGAGGAAGGTGCTTTTGATAGTAAAACCTTGCAGGACATCTTTGTTATTGACTCCAACAAATACTTCGCAGCGGTAAAAGGCGTGCTTTACAACAAGGAAGTGACCAGATTGCATTCTTATCCTGCTGGGAAAAGAGGCGCGTCATTCACTGTACCATCAACAGTACAAACTATAGGCAAAAAAGCATTCTCCAGTTGCCAATTGACGTCAGTAACCCTGCCGTCGAGCGTGAAGGTGATAGAAGAGGGGGCATTTGAATATTGCCACAATCTGGAATCGTTCGCCTTTGGTCCCAATGTGACCCAGATAGATGCTGCTGTCTTCTCTAATTGTAATTCATTGTCATCGGTCTCTATTCCTGCGTCTCTCACTAAAATAGGTGTTTCGGCGTTTGGCGGCTGCACTGCTCTGACTGCGTTTACTGTTGCCTCGGCCAATCCTGTGTTCTCGGCTATAAATGGCGTTCTGTTCAGCAAGGACAAAAAGAAGTTGCTGGTGTGTCCTTCAGGAATAAGCGGAACTTATGCTATCCCCGAGGGTACTGTCGAGATTGGACACTCGGCATTTGACTCGTGTGAAAAGATTACAAATATAACCTTTGCCAAGAGTGTTACTAAGCTTGATTCTTTGTGCTTTTATGATTGCAAATTCAGAAGCATAGTAATTCCTAATACAATAAAAGAAATACCTTATGGCTGTTTTTTATTCTGCAATTCGATGAGGGATGTGACATTTAGCGAGAGTTTGACTACAATAGGCGAAAGGGCATTTGAAGGATGCTTTGCGCTGCAAGACCTCACAGTGCCTGACAAAGTGGTGTCAATAGGCAAATGGGCTTTCAGTGGTTGCACAGGTTTGAGAGATATCACCTTGGGCAAGTCGCTCACTTCAATTGGCAATAATGCTTTTATAGGTGCGAACCCAAGAAGAATTTATTGCCGTTCAAGGATTCCGTGTGCACTGGATTACCAGAGTTTTGATTTCAGCTATTTTTTTGACTCGTGCGACGTGTATGTACCCCGAGGCTGCGCTGATGCTTATCAAAATGCTTCGGGATGGGAAGTGTTCTTTAACATATATGAGTATGATGTCGTGTTTAAGGGCGACGTGAACGGTGACGGCGAGGTGGACATTACCGACGCTAATATCCTGCTCAACATCGTGCTGGGCAAGGACAGTGCAAGCAAGTACAACGGCCGCGCCGATGTGGATGGCAACGGCATTATTGACATCACCGACGTGAACACAGCACTCAACATCGTGCTGGGGAAGTAAAGGTTTAAGAGGCTCGATGTTTCGAGGGGTTTGGAAATATTGAGGGTTTTAACCTTATTATGTGACCATCTCTTGCAGAATTTACTGCGAGAGGTGGTTTTCTATTGCAGATAAGTGCAAGAAATCAATAAATTATGTCATTTCTTCTAAGATAAATTGTAAAATTTTATTATCTTTGCAGATTAGATT
>JAGHSP010000324.1 GCA_018065815.1 Candidatus Sodaliphilus limicaballi
CCATACAGGAGTGTCACGACCATATGATATATATTTTTTATTAAATAACAAAAAATGGCTAATATTAATGATTTTAACTTCGCTGGTTTAAAGGCGATTGTACGCGTTGACTTCAACGTTCCCTTGAACGAGAATGGTGTAATTACTGACGACACACGCATCCGCGGTGCGCTCCCCACTCTCAAGAAAATCCTTGCTGATGGCGGTGCTCTGATCGTCATGTCACACATGGGCAAGCCCAAAGGCAAAGTGAATCCCAAGCTCTCTCTTGGTCAGATCAAGGATGCTGTAGCTGCTGCTCTGGGTACTCCCGTGCAGTTTGCCGAGGATTGTGCAAAGGCAGCCGATGCAGCTGCTGCATTGAAGGCTGGTGAAGTTCTTCTGCTCGAGAACCTCCGCTTCTACCCCGAAGAAGAAGGCAAGCCCGTAGGCATCGACAAAGAAGATCCCGCTTATGCTGACGCAAAGAAGGAAATGAAGACTCGTCAGGCCGAGTTCGCCAAGACACTTGCTAGCTATGCCGATGTTTATGTAAACGACGCATTCGGTACTGCTCACCGTCGTCATGCTTCAACAGCAGTTATTGCCGACAGCTTTGATGCTGATCACAAGATGCTCGGTTATCTCATGGAGAAAGAGGTAGTCGCTATCGACAACGTTCTCAAGAACGCACAGCATCCCTTCACCGCAATCATCGGTGGTAGCAAGGTAAGCTCTAAACTCGCAGTTATCAAGAACCTCCTCGACAAGGTTGACAACCTCATCATCGGTGGTGGTATGGGCTTTACATTCATCAAGGCTCAAGGTGGTAACATCGGTCTTTCGCTCCATGAGGACGACCTGATGCCCGAGGCTCTTAGCGTAATGGCAGCAGCCAAGGAGAAAGGTGTGAACCTGAGTCTTTCGGTTCAGACTGTATGTGCACAGGAATTCAAGAACGACGCTGAACGCCAGGTTGTTGATATTTTCAACATTCCCGAAGGCTGGGAAGGTATGGATGCTGGTCCCAAGTCACTTGAAAACTGGAAGAAGATCATCCTCGACTCAAAGACTATCCTCTGGAATGGTCCCGTCGGCGTGTTTGAACTTGACAACTTCGCTGTAGGTACAGGTGAAATCGCTAAGTATGTTGCCGAAGCTACTGCCAACGGTGCATACTCTCTCGTAGGTGGTGGCGACTCTGTTGCTGCTGTCAACAAGTTCGGTTTGGCCGACAAGGTATCTTATGTATCAACAGGTGGTGGTGCTATGCTCGAGGCTATCGAGGGCAAGACTCTTCCTGGTGTTGCAGCAATCAAGGGTGAATAATTTCACACTGACTTCTTATCATAAACGGGGTGCATCAGCATCCCGTTTTTTTTACACACCACAATTAACCCCTTCAACAGGCAAACAATGCTACAGAGCAATAGAAAACACCTTCAACCCCATATTTAACGAAATTGTCAAAAATATACTATTTTTTTGGGTATAATTCAAAGAATTATTACTACCTTTGTATGTTTATTTGTCGCAATACAAAAACAACGACTTAAAACAAATTGTTACTATATAATTAATCAAAAAAATCTTATGGCAGAAACAAGACAAAAACTGTTCGACATGTTTCCTCCCGTCTCTCCCGAAGAGTGGCGTGCTAAAGCCGAGGTTGACCTGAAAGGTGCTGACTTTGGCAAAAAGATGGTATGGCGAACAAACGAAGGTTTCGACGTTCAGCCTCTCTATCGTGGCGTTGACATCGAGAACTTGAAAGCAACAGAATCACTTCCTGGTGAGTATCCCTTCGTACGTGGTACACGCACTAACAACGACTGGCTTTCACGTCAGGACATCGTTGTTGAGGATGTAGCTGAAGCTAACGCTAAGGCACTCGACGTGCTCAACAAGGGCATCGACTCTCTGGGCTTCAAGGTGAATGGTGACGTTAAGCTTGCCGACCTCCTCAAGGGCATCTATCTGCCCGCATGTGAGATCAACATCATGTGCTGTCCCAAGTGCGCTTTTGGCTATGCAACCGAGCTCGTAGAACTCGTTAAGGCTGCTGGTTGCGAGGAGACTTTCAAGGGTTCAATCGACTTCGATCCCTTCAAGCGTCAATTCAAGCATGGTGTTGCTTTCCCCGGCGACGTGAAAGCAATGGCTACCGAGCTGCTCAACGCTGTTAAGGACGTTAAGGGCCTCAAGGTTCTGAGCGTAAACACAAAGAATCTCACTAATGCTGGTGCTTACATCTACCAGGAGCTCGGTTATGCTCTTTCATGGGGTAACGAGTGGATGGCAATGATGACCGAGGCTGGTTTCAGCGCCGACGAGGTTGCTCACCGCATTAAATTCAACATGGGTGTATCTACCATCTACTTCATGGAGATCGCCAAGTTCCGCGCTGCTCGCCAGTTGTGGGCGCAGATTGTCAAGGAGTATAAGCCCGAGTGCGAATGTGCTTGCAAGATGGTTGTAAACGCCGAGACTTCAAAGTTCAACCAGACTCTGTTTGACTCACACGTTAACCTCCTCCGTTCACAGACCGAGGCTATGAGCGCTGCTCTGGGTTGTGTTGATTCAATCGTGGTTGTTCCTTTCGACGCTCCTTATCAGAAGAGCGACGATTTCTCAGAGCGCATCGCTCGCAACCAGCAGATCCTGCTGCGCGAAGAGAGCCACCTCGACAAGGTAGTTGACCCCGCTGGTGGTTCTTACTACATTGAGATGCTCACTGCTTCTCTGGCACAGGAAGGATGGAAACTCTTCCTCGACGTTGAGGATAAGGGCGGTTTCAATGCTGCTTTGACCGAAGTTATTACAGCTGTTAACGCAAGCGCTAAGGACCGCTTCGGCAAGGTTGCTAAGCGCCGCGAGCAGCTCCTGGGTACTAACCAGTTCCCCAACTTCACCGAGGTTGCAGGCGACAAGGCTGCTGCCAAGTGTGAGTGCAAGTGCGAGTGTGCTTGCGAGGAGGGCGAGGTTAAGCTTAACGACAAACGTCTGGGCGAAGAGTTCGAAGAAATTCGTCTTGCAACCGAGAAGGCAGCCAAGCAGCCTGTTGTATTCATGCTCACTATCGGTAACCTGGCAATGCGTCTTGCTCGTGCACAGTTCTCTGACAACTTCTTCGCATGCGCTGGTTACAAGCTCATCGACAACAACGGTTTCAAGACCGTTGAAGAAGGTGTAAACGCTGCTATGGAACAGAACGCCGACATTGTTGTTCTGTGTTCAAGCGACGACGAGTATCCCACTCTCATTCCCGAGGCAGTTAAGCTTCTCGACGGCAAGGCTGAACTCGTGCTCGCAGGTCCCGAGACCGACGAGTTCAAGGAGATGGGTGTAACTAACTTCATCAACGTGCGTACAAATGTATTAAGTTCACTTAAAGCTTTCAATGCAAAACTTTTAAAATAACAGTTGACTAATATGAGACCTAATTTTAAGAATATAGATATTGCAAACGAGGCTTTTAACGTAGAACACAAGCCTCTGGTGATGGCCGAGCCTTGGAAAAACGCCGAGTTGCTCGACATCAAGCCCATTTATACAAAGCAGGACCTCGAGGGTCTTGAGCACCTTAACTTCGTGGCTGGTATTCCTCCCTTCCTGGGCGGTCCTTACAGCCTTATGTATCCCTTCCGTCCGTGGACCGTTCGCCAGTATGCAGGTTTCTCTACTGCACACGAGTCAAACGCATTCTACCGTCGTAACCTGGCATCAGGCCAGAAGGGTCTTTCAGTAGCATTTGACCTTCCAACTCACCGTGGTTACAATGCCGACAACCAGCGCGTTGTGGGTGATGTAGGTAAGGCTGGTGTATCTATCTGCTCTGTTGAGGATATGAAGGTCCTCTTCGATGGTATCCCCTTGAACAAGATGTCAGTGTCAATGACAATGAACGGTGCCGTTCTTCCCATCATGGCATTCTACATCGTTTCTGGTCTGGAGCAGGGCGCTAAGCTCGAGGAAATGGCTGGTACAATCCAGAACGACATCCTCAAGGAGTTCATGGTGCGCAACACCTATATCTATCCTCCCAAATTCTCTATGCAGATCATTGCGAGCATCTTTGAGTACACATCTCAAAACATGCCCAAGTTCAACAGCATCTCTATCTCTGGTTACCACATGCAGGAAGCAGGTGCAACAGCCGACATCGAGCTCGCCTTCACTCTGGCCGACGGTATGGACTACATCCGCACCGGTGTAAACGCTGGTCTTGACGTTGATGCATTCGCTCCCCGTCTGTCATTCTTCTGGGCTATCTCTATGAACTTCTTCACCGAGATCGCTAAGATGCGTGCAGGTCGTCTGCTGTGGGCTAAAATTGTTAAGAGCTTCGGCGCTAAGAATCCCAAGTCTATGTCACTGCGTACACACAGCCAGACATCAGGTTGGTCACTCACCGCTCAGGATCCTTTCAACAACGTTGGCCGCACATGTATCGAGGCTATGGCAGCAGCTCAGGGTCACACCCAGTCACTGCACACCAACGCACTCGACGAGGCTATCGCACTGCCTACCGACTTCTCAGCTCGAATCGCTCGTAACACCCAGATCTACATCCAGCAGGAAACTTATGTAACCAAGGCTATTGACCCCTGGGCTGGTTCTTACTATGTAGAGAAGCTCACCGACGAACTCGTTCACAAGGCATGGGCTCACATCGAGGAGATTGAGAAACTTGGCGGTATGGCTAAGGCTATCGAGACCGGCGTGCCCAAAATGCGCATCGAGGAAGCTGCTGCTCGCACACAGGCACGTATCGACAGCGGTCGCCAGACTATCGTTGGTATCAACAAGTATGCTCTCGAGAAAGAAGATCCCATCGACATTCTCGAAATCGACAATACCGAGGTTCGCAAGGAACAGGTTGCTAACCTCGACAAACTCCGCGCTGAGCGTGACGAGGCTAAGGTTCAGGCCGACCTCGAAGCAATCACTAAGTGCGTTGAAACCGGTGAAGGCAACCTCCTCGCACTCGCAGTTGAGGCAGCTAAGGATCGTGCATCACTCGGTGAGATCTCTGATGCTTGCGAGAAGATCGTGGGCCGTTATAAAGCAGTTGTTAAAACAATTAGTGGCGTGTATTCATCTGAAACTCAAAACAATCCCGACCTCCAGCGCGCACGCGAGCTCACAAGCTTGTTCGCTAAGAAGTATGGTCGTCAGCCCCGTATCATGATTGCTAAGATGGGTCAGGACGGTCACGACCGTGGTGCTAAGGTTGTTGCTACCGGCTATGCCGACTGTGGCTTCGACGTAGATATGGGTCCCCTCTTCCAGACTCCCGAAGAGAGCGCTCGCCAGGCAGTTGAGAACGACGTAAACGTTCTCGGTGTATCTTCACTGGCAGCAGGTCATAAGACCCTTATTCCTCAAGTAATCGCTGAGCTCAAGAAGCTCGGTCGCGAGGACATCATGGTATCGGCTGGTGGTGTAATCCCCGCTCAGGACTACGACTTCCTCTATCAGGCAGGTGTAGCTTGCATCTTCGGCCCCGGTACTTCAGTAATGAAGTCAGCAATCGCCGTTATGGAGCTCCTTCTCAATGAGGAATAATCATTTATAACACCTAATCAATTAGGGAGAAAACCAGTGGTTTTCTCCCTAATTTCGTTTATAAGTAAACACAATGTGATAGTATTTTTAGTAACATATATGTTGTTGAATATATATGGCTGCGTCGGTTAT
>JAGHSP010000250.1 GCA_018065815.1 Candidatus Sodaliphilus limicaballi
AAATTATTCTAATTATTTTAATTTCTTTCAGTTTTCACTCTCGGGGAACTCGGGGGAACTCGGGGAATTTGTTTCTCTCTCGCGGATTGCGCAGATTGCGCAGATTGTATATTTTCAGCTTATTTTCAGTATATTTCAAGCGCAGCGCCATCTGCTTGATTAATTTTTGACAGAAAAAAAAGAAAATGAAAATATTCTAATTATTTTAATTTCTTTCAGTTATTATTAAATCAGTGAGTTCAGTGAGATCCGCGCGGGGAGTTCCATTGCTGAATAGTTACCCAAAACCCTGACTTTTTCAGTGGCCTCGGACGGTTCTTTTGATGGTGTGAGAAAAATTCCCCGAGTTTCCCCGAGAGGAAAAATTTCGATTAATTTCAGTATAAATGAGAAATATTATGTAACTTTGTGTGTGATGAAAGCGATGTACAAGGACATGAAATCGTGGTTGGGACGCTGGGGCGTGAAGGTGGCATGGCTGGCGGCAGTGGTTGCGGTGATTGCCGTGGCTGCGGTGAGATGCAACCGCAGCAAGCCAGCATCCGTCAGCGCCGCGTTGACCGACAGCCTGCAATGCATTTCGGCTGCCGGGATGCAGCGAGTGGACTACTGTGGGTTCAGAGTGTACTTCAATCCGCTGTGGCACTTGCCTGCATGCGTGGCCTATGAACTCACGCTCACCGAGGCCGTGGGAACACATCCCCGCCACAATAGTTGGATTGCCGACGACAGCGTGCCAGGGTGCCCCGGGGCCGACGAATACAAGGGCAGCGGATATGACCGCGGCCACATGGTGCCTGCCGGAGACCTCAAGTGGAGCGAACAAGCCATGATGCAGTCGTTCACCATGACCAACGCCTGTCCGCAAAACCACGCTCTCAATGAGGGCGGATGGGCAAAACTCGAAGAGAAAGTGCGTGAATGGGTGATGCGCGACAGCGCTCTCGTCGTGCTCACGGGACCCATCGTGGGCAAGGCCGACACTGCGACAGTGGGGACGTCGCAAGTGCGAGTGCCAGGTGCATTCTACAAGATTGTGCTTGCCCACCGTGAACACCCCATGCGCGTGGCGGCATTTATCTACCCCAACCGACCGTGCGAGCGACGTCTAGCTGACTACAACGTCACCGTGCGCGACATAGAGCAACGCACGGGAATCAACTTCTTCCAGTGCCTGACGCAAGAAGAACAAGACCGCCTCGAGACCACCCGGAACCTCAATCCATGGCTATACTAACAGCAGAAACCGCCTATAACATTTTCTCGATTGACTGCATCACGACGTTGATGTCAAATTGCCGGCCGCCGAGCTGCGAGGCCTGTGCAAGACGGTCGTAGCATTCACGGTCGCAGGCAAGGCGTTCCACGGCATCGGCTATGGCACCCTCACTAGGCTCGCACACTATCCCGGCACCGTCGTGCAGCAACTCGTCGATACCAGCAACCGGAGTGCTGACGACAGGCTTGCCCAGGCATAACGCCTCGCACACCACCGTGGGATAGCCTTCAGCGTCGGAGGCTACTACCAGCGCGTCGGCAGCCCGCAGCATGGGGTAAGGATTGGTAACGAAGCCTGCAAACTTCACTATGTCATCAACCCCCAGCAGGCGAGCTTGAGCCTTGA
Organism: Candidatus Sodaliphilus limicaballi; assembly: GCA_018065815.1. GTDB lineage: Bacteria > Bacteroidota > Bacteroidia > Bacteroidales > Muribaculaceae > Sodaliphilus > Sodaliphilus limicaballi. Next base: position 1,625 of record JAGHSP010000250.1, read on the forward strand.
GCTGTGCCTCCCGGTTGCCGGTGCCCATAATCCAGAAGTCAATCTCCAACCCACGCTCACGAAGCATTGCGGCCGCACCGATGATGCGTTCCTGGCGCTTCACCTCTATCAGCCGGCCTATGTTGCACACCGTGAACCGCCGCTTGGGAACCGTCACCTCAAGCGACCTGGCCACAATGGAATCGCGGTCGATGGGGTTGTGCTGCACGTGCAGGTGAGGGTGCTTGCCCATAATGGCTTCATAACCCGCCCGGGCTTCCCTAGAAATCACCACCACGTCGTCCATCAGGGCATATCGCTGCTGCTCCTTCAACAAGGAACCATGGAAACAGCTGGTCCAGTGGAAATGCTTGAGGTCAGTGTGCACCCACGTCACGTTACGGCTGGCGCGCGAGGCGGCCATCGAATGGTAGATCATTGCCGGTCCTTCCAGAAACGAGACTATCGTGTCATAACGCTCACCGCCCAGCACACGGTTGATGTGCCGCTCCTGCCAGCGGTCAAGCAGCGGTTTGCAGCGAAACAGCACCCGCTCGACAAGAGGCTTCTTATTGCGGTGCAGGCATAGCAGTTTCACCTCATCGGGCAACTGCTCCACATACACACCCGTGGCACACACAAGCAGCAGCGTCACATCATAGCGCATATAGTCCATGTGGCGCAGCAAGTCGAGCAGAACCCTCTCGGCGCCGCCCCCGTTCATAGTCTCGTGAATAAACAGAACCTTGCGTTTAGACATAGCAATATTGCATATATTTAGCACAAAAGTAGGAAAAAATCGCGAAAAATGAAAAAAAAATGCCCATTGCTATTGAACATTAAGGATAAATTATTAACTTTGCACCGCTTAAAGCGACGCATGTCTACGCGTTACCAAGCGCTCGGATGGTGGAATCGGTAGACACGAGGGACTTAAAATCCCTTGGCCATTGCGGCTGTGTGGGTTCAAGTCCCACTCCGAGTACTAAAAGTGGTTGATAACATATTGGTTATCAACCACTTAACTTTTCTATAACACTCCCTATGTCCAAAATTGGTCATGATTTGGTCATATAGTCCCCTTATTTCCACGTTATAAAACCAAAAGACACAAATAAAGTGTGCCTAATGACACACCCTCTATTTTCCCAATTCATATTTGTGATTTCAAAACAAACTATCACAAACCTAGGGTGTTGGTTGGCTTCGTTAAGGATCTTGTTTAAGGATTTATCTGTTTACTATACTGTTTAATCGCATTCTTCGATACAGCTGATGATTCGGTCAACCAAGCGTTTCCTCTTGATGCGGATGGCTACTCGTATGCGCCCATGCATATATCCATAGGCCAAGGTGAGGAATCTGCATCCCATACTGGGCTCGTATCTATCGGCAGCCTCGTATAAGCATAGGATGCAAGTGTGGATAACGACGGTCGCCGTGAGTCCGCTGTCTTGGTACAAACGAGCAACAGAGACGATGTTGCGCATATTGGCCTTGACAACCTTCTCAATACACTCCTTGCTGTCTTCGGTTTTCTTGCTCTTCTTCGCAAGGAGTTCGATCTCTTCTTGCTCGGTGAGCCTAGGGTGTCGGTTGGCTTCGTTAAGGAACTTGTTTAAGGTCTCGTTGAAAGTTTCTTTTGTCTGAATCATAAACATTGAATTTAATAAGTTAATAGCAAGTGCAAGGTCTCAATCTCAACGCCTCACATCAGTGTTATACAATACACCCCGAGGAAATCCAAACCGAAAAACATTTTTTTCGCAAGAAATCATGTTCTTCACATTGTAACAGTACAGCAATCTTCTTTTGTACTACTTGCGTTTTAAATTCCTCGCGCAGATCTCGCGGATCTCGCAGAAATAAACAAACGAGGGCGTGAGCAACAACGAATCACCAGCACCTCAAAAGCGGTGCTGGTGATTCCTGGTTTTGCCACACTCTCGTTCTCTACATTAGCGAACTTCGAGTCCGGGGTTTAGTCATCGTCCATTCCGTCGGGGAACATCATGTCGAGTGCATCCTCATTGGAATTCTCGGTTACATCCTCATAGTCCTCAGGGTGCTGCTCATAATTATCATACTCTGTGTCAGAGAGGTCTAGGATGGTTCTGTTATCTTTTGCCATAGTAAAAATATTTTTGGGGTTAATAATTATTCAACTGAAGTTTTCCCACCATAGGGATCTTCATATTTCACTTTGCGGCCTTTGTGTATCGCGTATCCCGCGATAGCAACTACTCCAATAATCACAAGTTCGGGTGCAGAAACTGTCAACCCAGCTGCGCCAACAGCAAGCCCGGCGCCTAAACTCATCTTGCTTGAAATTAATTACAGGATTTTTGTTATCTGCTCGAATGTGTCGGTGGCGATTTTTTTCCAGGTGTAGGGGGTGAGGTCGTAGGT
>JAGHSP010000306.1 GCA_018065815.1 Candidatus Sodaliphilus limicaballi
CAACAGATTGCTCTGATTTAACTGAATAAGAAATTATTCTAATTATTTTAATTTCTTTCAGTTATTAATAAATTCAGCGTAATCTGATCCGTGCGGGGACTCTGCAAAATTCTATTGCTGAATAGTTACATTCCCTGTGTTTGCATTATAAAAAATGTGAAATATGAGCCCATGTGCGTGTTATTATAAATTAAAATATTACCTTTGTAGGTTGAAAGAAAATTAAAACTTAAAAACAGCATATAACTATGGCACAGAAAGAAGACGTTTTCAAGAAAATTGTATCGCACTGCAAAGAGTATGGTTTCGTATTTCCATCAAGCGACATCTATGACGGACTGGGCGCTGTCTATGACTATGGTCAGAACGGCGTAGAGCTCAAGAACAACATCAAGCGCTACTGGTGGGAAGCAATGACCCTGCTGCACGGCAACATCGTGGGCATCGACTCGGCAGTGTTCATGCACCCCACCATCTGGAAAGCGTCGGGACACGTTGACGCATTCAACGACCCATTGATTGACAACCGCGACAGCAAGAAGCGCTACCGCGCCGACGTGCTCATTGAGGACGAACTTGCTAAAATCGACGATAAGATCAACGCCGAGGTGGCAAAGGCCGCAAAGCGTTTCGGCGACTCGTTTGACGAGGCTATGTTCCGCCAGACCAACCCCCGCGTGCTTGAACGCCAGGCCAAGCGCGACGCGCTGCACGCTCGCTTTGAGAAGGCAATGAACGCCAATGACCTCGACGAGCTCAAGCAGATTATCATCGACAACGAGATCGTGTGCCCCATCTCGGGCACCAAGAACTGGACCGACGTGCGTCAGTTCAACCTCATGTTCAAGACCCAGATGGGTTCGAGCAGCGACTCCACCATGGATGTTTACCTGCGTCCCGAGACCGCTCAAGGTATCTTCGTTAACTTCCTCAACGTGCAGAAGACCGGCCGCATGCGCATCCCCTTCGGTATCGCGCAGATAGGCAAGGCTTTCCGCAACGAGATCGTGGCACGCCAGTTCATCTTCCGCATGCGTGAGTTTGAGCAGATGGAGATGCAGTTCTTCGTGCGTCCCGGTGAGGAACTCGAGTGGTTCAACAAGTGGAAAGAGACCCGCCTGGCATGGCACAAGGCACTGGGCATGGGCGACGAGAAGTACCGCTTCCACGACCACGACAAGCTGGCTCACTATGCCAACGCTGCTACCGACATCGAGTTCCGCATGCCCTTCGGCTTCAAGGAGGTTGAGGGTATTCACAGCCGCACTAACTTCGACCTGTCGCAGCACGAGAAATTCTCGGGCAAGAAGGTACAGTATTTCGATCCCGAGCTCAACGAGAGCTACACACCCTACGTCATCGAGACTTCTATCGGCGTGGACCGCATGTTCCTCTCTGTGATGTGCTCTTCCTATGAGGAGAACGAGACCCGCGTGGTTCTGCACCTGCCCAAGGCTCTTGCCCCCGTCAAGTGCGCTATCCTGCCCCTCGTGAAGAAAGACGGCATGCCCGAGAAGGCACAGGAAATCATGAAGGCACTGAAGTATGACTTCGCCTGCATGTATGACGAGAAGGACTCTGTGGGCAAGCGCTACCGCCGCCAGGACGCAATAGGCACCCCCTACTGCATCACCGTTGACGGACAGACTCTCGAGGACAACACCGTGACACTGCGCGACCGCGACTCAATGGAGCAGCAGCGCGTGGCTATCGACGACCTCGCCGCAATCATTGGCCGCGAGTGCAGCCTCAACAGCCTGCTCAAGAAACTCGAAGCATAAAGAATCCAACATTTTTTGGCAAACAAATCACTATGAGAAAAATATTCTATGCAATAATGCTCGTTGCCACAGCCATGGGGGTTACCTCATGCCTGGGCAACGGCGTTGAAGACGAATACAAGGACTGGCGCGAGAAAAACCAGAACTGGTTTAACGAGCAGCAGATCAAGCTTGACGACAAAGGGAAACTTTACTACACCGTCGTCACAGCTCCCTGGGACCCCAATGCCAAGGTTCTCGTGCACTGGTTTAACGACCGTGAGCTCACCAAGGACAACCTCGCTCCGCTCTACTCATCGACAGTAGATGTGAAGTACAAAGGGTGCTTATATAACAACACCCCCTTTGACTCGTCGTTCTTGAGCACCACCCCTGCCGACAGCATCTCACGCTTCACCATAGGCAACACCTCGAAGGGTGGCGTGATTGAGGGCTGGGGCATCGCCTTGCCGCAGATGCATGTGGGCGACAGCTGCCGCATCGTCATCAACTACCCGCAGGGATATGGAGCATATAGCATCAACGAGCTCATCAAGCCCTACAGTGCGCTCCAGTTTGACGTGAAACTTGTTGATATCTATAAATACGAATAAATATCAGTGAGCTAATTGGTTAGATTAGCTCACTCGATTTTTAGCGAAAAGTTAAGTACATTTTTTTGAAAAAAACTTTCCAAAAAATTTGGAAGATATATCAAAAAAGCACTAACTTTGCAACGCTAAAAGCAACTGGTGCGTTAGTTCAGTTGGTTAGAATGCCTGCCTGTCACGCAGGAGGTCGCTGGTTCGAGTCCTGTACGCACCGCCTAAGAGCCTCGGAGGATTCTCCGGGGCTCTTGTTGTATAAAAGTTCTAGGATAATTTTAAGTTTGTTTTTAAAAACATTGTAACATGGGGATAATATTTTATG
>JAGHSP010000268.1 GCA_018065815.1 Candidatus Sodaliphilus limicaballi
TTTGTTATTATTTTTGTTATTTTTATTTTTTTGTTATTTATCACCCGTGGTGATGTTCGGGATGTGCCATCGAGATAAAGATTGCCGACAGCATTGTGAACACATAGGCCTGGATGAAGCTCACCAGCGTGTCCAGGGCTAGCATGAACAAGGTGAACAGCATTGAGAACACTGCTGTGGCACCGCCCACGACTGCTCCGAAGAGGCCAGTGAAGATGAAGATGAGCAACATGAGCACGAGCACTACCATGTGGCCACCCATCATGTTGGCAAACAGACGGATCATCAGGGCAACAGGCTTTGTGAACATACCCAGAATCTCAATGAAGGGCATCATGGGCACGGGGCACTTCAAGCCGATGGGTACATCGGGCCAGAAGATTTCCTTCCAGTACTCACGGTTGCCGGTGAATGTAATCACTGCAAATGTGCACAACGCAAGCACCATAGTCACGGCAAGGTTGCCGGTGAGATTGGCGCCGCCAGGGAATATCACCATCAGTCCCAGCAGGTTCATCGTCAGGATGAAGAAGAACACAGTGAGCAGGTAAGGTGCATACTTGGGTGCATCCTTGCCCATGATGGGGCGTATCGTGTCGGTGTACACAAAGTCAACCACAAACTCCAGCATGCCCAGCGTGCGGCGAGGTGCCTTGAGGCCGTTGCGGCGATACCACTTGGCAAGCGACAGCACCATGCACAGCACGATAGCAGCGGCAATGAAGATACCGGCGGCATTCTTCGTGATAGAGAAGTCTAGTGGACGTGTCTCTGTGCCATCGGCAGCCACCTGCACCACCTTGCCCTTGTTGTCGCCTTCTTTGGCAAGGCAGAAACCATCGTAGGTCTCTCCACCTGTCACGCGCGACGACATGAAGCAATGCCAGCCGTCGGTGCCCTTCACGATGATGGGCAGAGGCAAGCGTGTGCTATGGTTAAAGGGAAGCTCCCAACCATAGGCATCGCCCAGGTGCTCGAAGATAACCTCCTTGGGGTCGATAGCTTTGGCCTCTCCGCCCTCGTGATGAGAATGCTCGGCCGCACCCATGTAACCCAGGACCATGAGACCCACGATTACCAGAGCAATTATTGCTGATACTACTTTCTTCATAACACGTTAATAAATACACACCGACACCACATTGTTCTTAATATCAGCCACGCCGCCTTTGATCTCGCGCTTGCTCTCGCCCTGTTCCGTAACATACGTCACAGCACCAGCTTTGAGCGCTGCCATGAGGGCGGCATGATTATCAAGAACTTGAAACAAGCCCTCAACACCAGGCAATGTCACTGACTTGACAACGCCTTCAAACTCAATTTGGTCAGCCGATATAATCTTTAGTGTCATAGTTTGTTATCATTTTAGCACAACTGCCTGCAACGGCTGTCATGCAGTTTTTGTTTCTAAATGAGGGTTATACCTCGGCAAGAAGTTTCTTACCCTTCTCGATAGCCTCGTCGATAGTGCCAACGCTCAAGAATGCCTGCTCGGGCAGGTAATCTACCTCGCCGTCGAGAATCATCTTGAAGCCGCGAATGGTCTCGTTCAGAGGAACCATCACACCAGGCAGACCGGTGAACTGCTCTGCAACGAAGAACGGCTGCGACAAGAAGCGCTGTGCACGACGAGCACGAGATACAACCAGCTTGTCCTCATCGCTCAACTCGTCAACACCGAGGATAGCGATGATGTCCTGAAGCTCGTTGTACTTCTGCAACAAGTGAATCACACGCTGTGCCACGTCATAGTGCTCCTCACCGATGATGTGGGGATCCATGATGCGCGATGTAGATGCCAGGGGATCAACCGCAGGATAGATACCCAGCTCGGCAATCTTACGGCTAAGCACACAGGTTGCATCCAGGAAGTTGAAGGTTGTTGCAGGCGCAGGGTCGGTAAGGTCATCGGCAGGCACATAAACCGCCTGTACCGATGTAATTGAACCGCTCTTGGTCGAGGTGATGCGCTCTTGCAGCTTACCCATCTCACTGGCAAGCGTGGGCTGATAACCCACCGCACTAGGCATACGGCCGAGAAGCGCCGATACCTCGCTACCAGCTTGGGTGAAGCGGAAGATGTTGTCCATGAACAGAAGGATGTCTTTACCGCCACCGTCCTGATCGCGGAACTGCTCTGCCACTGTCAGACCCGACAAGGCAACACGCAGACGTGCTCCGGGGGGCTCATTCATCTGGCCGAACACGAGGGTAGCCTGTGACTGCTGAACGGCTGACATATCTACATCCTGCAGATTCCACTCGCCGCGCGCCATGCCTTCCTTGAACTTGTCGCCATACTTCACAACGCCGCTCTCGATCATCTCACGCAGCAGGTCGTTACCCTCACGGGTGCGCTCGCCCACGCCGGTGAACACTGAGAAACCATTGTGACCGTGCGCGATGTTGTGGATGAGCTCCATGATGAGCACTGTCTTGCCAACACCGGCACCACCGAACAGACCGATCTTACCACCCTTGCTGAAGGGTTCAATCAAGTCGATGACCTTGATACCTGTGTAGAGAATCTCTTGAGAGATCGACAGGTCGGCAAACGCAGGAGCTGGCTGGTGGATTGCACGGCGTGCGCCCTCCTCCAGAGCCTTCAAGTGGTCAATGGGCTGACCGATTACGTTTAGGAGACGACCTTTCACCTGTTCGCCTGTGGGAACCGAAATGGGACGGCCAAGGTTCAGGACCTTTGCGCCACGCTGCAAGCCATCAGTACTGTCCATCGCCACACAACGCACGGTGTTCTCACCGATGTGCTGCTCCACCTCAAGGATGAGGTTGTTGCCGTCGGGGCGCTCCACGCTGAGGGCAGTGTAGATTGCGGGGCGACTGGCTCCCTCGCCTTCAAAAGCGATATCGACAACAGGACCGATTACCTGTGTGATTTTTCCATAATTATCTGCCATAATC
>JAGHSP010000435.1 GCA_018065815.1 Candidatus Sodaliphilus limicaballi
TTTGAGAGGGCATAACATTATTTAACACTTTGACACATAACACGTAACTATTCAGCAATAGAACTCCCCGCGCGGATCTCAATGATCTCACTGATGAATTGTATTATATATTTAAATTTTGCATGTCAATGTAATTATTGCCAATTTGTTGTCCGGAAGGACAATACCTAAATTACCCCCACAGCCCGTTCGGCGGTGAGGGTAATTAGGTACTATTCAGTAGCGCGTCTGGCAGGACGCGAGATAGTCTGTAATGTTTAGTTCACGATGGTGATGCGCCCCTGGGGCTCGGCATATTCTTTGCCGATGTGACCGTTCAAATGCTCAACTATATACTGAATGAGACATTCGTTATAGACCATAATACTCGGTTTGAGCACATTATTCTTTTTCAGCTTACTGCGAAGGCCGCCACCTGTGATGCAATAGTCAATGGTTGCGAGCTGGTAGGTGCGGTCAAGATCCACCGGTTCATATTCGTTTGTTTCCTTATTCAGTATCACAAGGTCGGTAACACGGTTGGTCTCACGTGAAGCATTTACTGTGAATTTAAGTCCCGACACTTGGGGGAAGTCGCCATCTTCAACGGGAATAAACGATGTGCAAGTCTCAAGAATATCAAGCAACTGGCTTCCTGTCACCTCTACGACGCTCAAATAGTTATCATAGGGCAAGAACGCAATGACATCGCCATAAGTAAGGTCACCCGCTTTAGCCTCCGAACGAATGCCGCCGCCATTAGTAATAGCGATTTCGGCACCGCTGATAGCGCGATAAGCGTCCGTCACAATGTCTCCGGCGTTTGTTTCCTGGCGGCGGACGGCTTGCTTGCCATTTGCGTCAAGGATGTGTAAGTCATAGTCGAGCTGGCATATCTTGCGGTTCACAAGCACACTCATCAGGTTTTTGATGCTGTCGGTAGCATGTTGCACCTTTTCGCTTACCTGTGTGCATTCTGCAATGGGAACAAGTTCTGTGCTGAATTTGCCGTCGGGCGAGATAACAAGTTTTCCCACGTTGGCAAGCTTTGTGCCTGTCTGGGTTACAATGATGGGCTTGCCGTCTTTATTCTTCACAATGTCATGAGGGATAACCGAGTGAGTATGTCCGTCAAGGACAATGTCGATGCCATTAGTGGCTTCAACGAGTCCGTGGGAATCCACATTCATGGCGTTCTTATCCTCACCCAGGTGGGTAATCATTATCACATAGTCAGCACCGGCTTTTCTTGCCTCATTAACCTGCTCCTGCACCATCTGATACACTTCTTTCTCGGCCAAGTCATAGATCTGCTTGTCATCTTTGTCGAAGAAAGAATAGGCCTCGGTTGCCATTGCGGTGGGAGTGACAGCACCGATAAAGGCAACCTTCTTATTACCCATCTGTTTCATTATGTAGGGCTGGTAGATGCGCTTGCCGTTCATGTCACGGAAGTTCACGCACGCAACACGTGAGTTATCTACCTGGTCAAGGAGTGTGAGCATTGCAGGCACGCCATAGTCAAACTCATGATTGCCCAGGGTGATTGCGTCATAGTCCATTGTCTTCATGATGTCAACTATGTACTGGCCATGTGACAAAGCGCCTGTGGTACCGCCCTGCAGGAAGTCTCCGCTTGACACTAATGCAGTATAGGCAGTATCTGATATCGCGTCACGCAGACCAGCCATCTTGGGATAGCCGTCTATGCCGCAATGCACGTCATTGTCATAGATGACCACGATGCTCTTTTGTTTCTCATAGGTGACTGCATTAGGAAGTTTTGATGACTTACATCCAGTAAACATCAATGCACTCATCCCAGCAAGGATGAGCAATAACAAATAATTGTTTTTTCTCATAATATTCATTTTTTACGTTTTGTTCACTTGCTAAGAAAATCATCAATGATGCTAAGTAATCTCTCTCCCGCAATGTCAAAGTCACAAACAAACCAGCGGCCCTTATCCTTGTTGTATTCAACGACAGGATACACCTTGCTGTCTTGGTGGCCATTATTCAATACGACCTCAAGAGTTGCTGTCTCGCCTGTAAATTCCACAATATTGATTTCCTTTACTTTAAACCCAGTATCGTCTTGTGAGTTGGTCCAAATATCTGCCTCGAAAAACATGGTGTCGTCGGCAATCTGCTTGTCGTTGGC
>JAGHSP010000414.1 GCA_018065815.1 Candidatus Sodaliphilus limicaballi
TCGGCATAATGGTCATGAAGAATCTCAAAAAGATTAGATCCCTTGATCACGCTTGAAAAGTTAGGAATGTGGGTAGGGTAGCGCTCTTCTACAGCGTCCCAGAATTTAGAATAAATCCCCTCGGTATCTAGCAAAACACCGTCTAAATCAAATAATACTCCTTTTATTTTAGTCATTGTCAACCATTGTGAGTTAAAAACTTTACAAAGATACAACTAAATAGGCAAAAAAGCATTAAATTTGCATTGAAAAAGTACAAAAGAAATGGTAGAAGAACTACAAATAAGAGAAATACCCCGCGTAGCATCGTGTACCGATGAGATAATACGTGCTGTGGCTGGCAAATTAAAAATAAACATTGAGCGAATAAATGGTGTTAGAATCATAAAGCGTTCAATAGATGCCCGCCAACGTCAGATAATGATAAATCTAACAATTAGGGCTTACATCGATGAACCCGTAGCCGAAGAAAATCTTGTTGACCCCATCGACTACAAAGAGGTAACCGGCACAAAGCAGGCTATTGTTGTGGGTGCTGGCCCTGGCGGACTATTTGCTGCATTGAGGCTTATTGAACTTGGCATAAAACCCATTCTGCTTGAACGCGGAAAGAATGTCAAGGACCGTAGAGTGGATGTGGCACGCATTTCTAGAGAAGGCGTTGTGGACCCCGACAGCAATTATAGTTTCGGCGAGGGTGGGGCAGGAGCATATAGTGACGGAAAACTTTACACCCGCAGCAAGAAACGCGGTTCGGTAAAAAGAATATTGGGCATTTTGCACCAGCATGGAGCCAAAGAGGATATCTTAATTGATGCTCATCCCCACATAGGTAGCGATAAGCTGCCGCATGTGATTGAAAACATGCGCAATACAATTATCAAATGTGGCGGCGAGGTACATTTTCAGACTCGTGTGACAAATCTGCTGGTTGACAATAATGAGGTAAATGGTGTTGTGACATCAACGGGCGAGGAGTATGTGGGACCTGTTATCCTCGCTACCGGCCACTCGGCCCGTGACGTCTATGAGATGCTCAACAAACAAGGCATTGAACTTGAAAGCAAGGGAATCGCCGTGGGAGTGCGACTAGAACACCCGCAGCATCTTATTGACCAGTTGCAATACCACTCGCGTGAAGGACGTGGCAAGTATCTGCCTGCTGCGGAATATTCGTTTGTGACCCAAGTGAATGGACGAGGCGTATATTCGTTCTGCATGTGTCCTGGTGGCGTGATTGTGCCTGCTGCCAGTGCACCCGGACAACTTGTTGTGAACGGAATGTCGCCTAGCTTGCGCAACACCTATTGGTCAAACTCGGGCATGGTGGTTGAAATTCATCCAGAAGATTTGCCCGAAAAATATTCTGACATGGGCGTGTTGAAAATGATGCGTTTCCAGGAAGACCTAGAACGAGTGGCTTATGAACAAGCAGGTAACAGCCAGGTTGCAGGAGCACAACGCATGAAAGACTTTGTGGAAGGTAAACCGTCTAAACTCATCCCTCCGTCGTCTTATCCAGCAGGAGTGCAACCGTCACGTCTGGACAAATGGTTACCTCCGTTTATAGGTAACAGGTTGCGTAAGGGTTTTAAGGAATTTGACCGTACTAGACCTGGATTCCTCACTAACGATGCGATTGTGATTGGTGTAGAGACAAGGACATCATCACCCGTGCGTATTCCCCGTGATAACGAGACTTTATGTCACATCGCTATAAAAGGGCTTTATCCATGTGGAGAAGGGGCAGGTTATGCCGGCGGCATCGTGTCAAGTGCTATTGACGGCGAGAGATGTGCCGAGTGCCTCGCCAACGATTTTCAGTGATTAACAGACAGAAAAGGGTGAAAAAAAAATCCTGCTCACAAAAAGCAGGATTTTTTGTTTTCGTCTTTTTTGAGAATTAAGCCTCAGCAGCTTCTTCAGCGGGAGCTTCAGTCTCAGCCTGTGCAGCAGCAGCTTCAGCCTCAGCAGCAGCCTTAGCGGCAGCGATCTCAGCTTTCTTCTTTGCTACAGCCTCAGCCTTAGCTTCATTCTTCTTTACTTCCTCTTCAAGAGCTTGCTTTGCGTTAGCCTTTTTAGCTTCACGCTCCTGGTTCTTAACATTCTCAAGCTTTGCATCCTTCTCGGCCTTCCAAGCGTTGAAACGACGCTCAGCCTCAGCCTGATCAAATGCGCCCTTCTTAACGCCGCCCTGGAGATGCTTCATGAGCATAACGCCTTCGCGAGAAAGAATGTTACGAACTGTGTCAGTAGGAATTGCACCTACATTCACCCAGTAGAGTGCGCGCTCGAAATTTAAACTTATTGTAGCAGGATTAGTGTTTGGGTTATAAGAACCAATCCTTTCAATAAATCTACCATCTCGTGGTGCCCTGCTATCGGCGATGACAATGGGATAGAACGCGTAGTCCTTGTGACCGTGGCGCTGCAATCTGATTTTAGTTGCCATTTGTGATAATTAGTTTAAATTGTTAAAAAAGTAAATTTCATAAAAAAGGTAACCGCATTACGGTCACCTCTCTTGTTGTCTTAAAAGGACTCGAACCTTTACTAACAGGACCAGAATCTGTCGTGCTACCATTACACCATAAGACAGTTTGTCAATTGCGTTCCGTCAATTGCGTTGCAAAATTACTGCTTTTTTTTGAACCTGCAAAATATTTCAGTGTTTTTTTTGTAAAAAATTCACTTTTTTATCTAGTCACAGTTTTCGGCTGGCAAGCATGATTGAATGGTTTTGCGACACAACTCACTGACGTGCGATACGTTATGGCCGTCTTCGCCCGGTTCGATAGGATCGTGTACCGTAAGCTTGATTGTTCCTGGTGTCACATTAAAAGTGTTGCGGGGCATCACTTTGTAAGCGCCATCTATTGTTACAGGAACAAGAGGTAGTCCAAATTCTACAGCGAGTTTGAAAGCACCATTCTTGAACGGACCCATTTTGCCGGTATCAGTGCGACGACCTTCAGGGAAGATGACAACCGAGACTCCGCCTTGCAGTTTTTTCTTGGCATCGGCAATAGTGGCCTTGATGCCAGCAGCCGACTTGTTATCAACCATAATGTGACCCGCTGTCCGGCATGCCCATCCTATAAAAGGTATATTAGTGAGTGCCTTTCGCATCATCCACTTATACTGGTAACCCAAGAAACCATAGATAGAGAATATGTCATAAGCACTCTGATGATTAGCAACAAATACATAGGAAGAATTCTTGCTAACCTTTGGACTTCTAACAACTTTGACCCTCACAAGCATGAGCGTGCACCATGTCCACCCCCAAGCAACACCCATATAGTGCGCCCAGCGGTTAGGGCTGACAATGCTGCCTATGCACGACAGAAGTGCATATATGATAGTGAATATAATAACAAGCGGAGTAGCAATGCACCACTGATATATGCGATAAAGAAACAATTTCATCTCTAATTTCTAGTCAATTTGGCTGCAAAATTAAAAAAAAACGGCGATACTTCCAACTTTATTAATAAAAAGAATGAAGTAACGCCGATTTTAAAGGCGAAGCCAACTCACCTAAAATGAGAATTTCACTTAACCTCTGTGTCGGGAGCAATGAGTTTATAACCCTTGCCATGAATATTGATAATCTGGATGTTGGGATCAGCCTTGAGTTTCTTGCGGAGTTTAGTGATGTAAACGTCCATCGAACGGGCGTTGAAATAATTGTCATCAATCCAGATGGTCTTGAGTGCGAAATTACGCTCAAGAATCTCGTTGACATGAGCGCAAAGCAAACTCAATAACTCTGACTCCTTCGTGGTGAGATTCTCGCTTTTCTCATCGGTGAAGAGCATTTGGCGTTGAGTGTCAAACGTGAAGTTACCGATCTTGTAAACAGTAACCTCCTTGCCTTTCTTGCCCTTCACGCGGCGCAAGATTGCCTCGATGCGCAACACGAGCTCCTCCATGCTGAAAGGCTTGGTGATGTAGTCATCGGCGCCGATTTTGAAACCCTCAAGAACATCTTCTTTGAGAGCCTTTGCTGTTAGGAATATAATAGGCACCTCGTTGTTGACTGTGCGAATTTCTTGAGCCAGTTGGAAACCGTCCTTTTTGGGCATCATCACGTCGAGCAGACAGATGTCATACTTGCCTTTCAAGAACGCCTTGTATCCGCTTTCGCCATCGGCAAATAGTTCAGCCTTGTAGCCTTTGTCCTCAAGATACTCTCTGGTGAGTGTTCCCAGATTCTCGTCATCCTCGCACAAAAGGATTTTCAGTTTTTCTTCCATAATTTTCTATTTTATAAGTGGTAATAATATAATAAATTTCGTTCCTTTGTTCACTTCGCTCTCGGCTTTGATTGTGCCGCCAAAGAGAGTGACCATTTTGTGGACATAAGCAAGTCCAAGTCCAAACCCCTTCAC
>JAGHSP010000317.1 GCA_018065815.1 Candidatus Sodaliphilus limicaballi
ACTTTAAAAATCCCCTCATAAAACCATGTTTAATTTTAAATAAAAGTTAAATACAAGCATTTTTATGTTGAAAGTTTATGTTGTAAAACATATTATGCTTAATTTTGCATCGGTTTTTCATGGTATTAGTTTTTAAGGTTATGAAATCCTAGGCGTCGAGATGACGGTTACGCGTTTTCATTGTTTAAGGTTTATGTTAATGGTATTAGAAGGTTAATTAGTTAAGCAATCCCCGACGTTGATGTCGAGGATTATTTTTTTATAGGTGGGTACTTCATTCCATTTGCTTGCACAAAATGCACTACATGTTGTATATAGGTGGGTGCAGCACAAAAAACATTGCGGCAAGTTTGGTTAGTGTGATTTTTTTTAATTAACTTTGTAACAAAAATTTTACTAACTCCTAAACTTCACTAGTTAATGGATTATTCCATAGTTGACTTTGTGGCCTTGATAGGTGCCGTCTGCCTCTTCTTGTATGGCATGAAGGTGATGAGCGAAGGCCTCCAGAAAGCAGCCGGCAACGGACTGCGTTCCATCCTCTCTGCAATGACCCGCAACCGTTTCATGGGCGTGGTCACAGGTATCTTAATCACTGCGTTAATCCAGAGTTCATCGGCATCGACGGTGATGGTTGTTAGCTTCGTTAACGCCGGTCTCATGTCGCTCGAGCAAAGTATGGCCGTGATCATGGGTGCCAACGTGGGTACCACGTTCACCGCATGGATTGTGGCTATTTTCGGTTTTAAGGTTAACATGGGGACAGTGCTCATGCCACTGCTTGCCATCGCGGTGCCCATGATGCTCATGAAGAAGAACAAGACCAAGTCGATAGGCGAGTTCCTCATAGGCTTCGTGTTCTTGTTCATGGGACTTGCGTCTATCAGCGAGTATGTGCCCGACTTGAGCAAGTCGCCCGAAATCTTCGAGTCGCTCAAGGCCTACACGTCGATGGGATTCCTCTCGGTGCTCATCTTCTGGGCTGTGGGCGTGGTTGTCACCGCAGTCATCCAGTCGAGCGCCGCCACCTTTGCCATTGTGCTTATCCTGGCTTCTAAGGGCTGGGTGCCCTTCGACATGGCTTGCGCCATGGTGCTGGGTAGCAAGATCGGTACCACCATCACTCCCGTGCTCGCTTCGCTAGGCGGTAACACCGCCGCAAAGAAGGCTGCTGCCGGACACGTGCTCTTCAACGTGCTGGGTGCTGTGTGGGAGCTTCCTTGCTTCTTCCTCGTGGTCAAGCTCATCGTGTGGATGAACGAGAGCGTCTTCGGCATGGGCGACCCGGACTTGCTCTACCAAACCTCTAACAGCGGCACCGCAGTGAGCGAGGCACAGATGGCACAGATGCAGTTCTCGATGTCGTTTGCAATGTCGATGTTCCACACCGTGCTTGCAGTGATCAACCTGGGCGTGATGATTTGGTTCACCAAGCTCTATGTGAAGATGGTGAACTTCCTCGTCAAGTCCAAGAAGAAAAATAAGGACGAAGAGGAATTCCAGCTCAAATATATCTCTGGCGGTCTGCTCAATGCGGCCGAGCTCAACATCATGCAGGCACAGCGCGAGACTGTGGTCTATGCGCAGCGCGTTGAGCGCATGCTGGGCATGGTGAAGACTCTGGTGCACACCAAGACCGGCACCGAAGAGTTCAACAAACTCTACACCCGCATCGGCAAGTATGAGGAGATAAGCGACCGCATGGAAATTGAGATTGCCAACTATCTCAACAAGCTCGTTGACGGCCGCTTGAGTCTCGACGCCAAGTGGCAGGTATCAACACTGCTCAACATCGTGAGCGAGATCGAGAGCATTGCCGACAGCTGCAACAACGTGGCACGCACGCTCGTGCGCAAGGAAGAGGCACAAGCCCACTTCAGCGACTATAACTACAACAACATCGACACCATCTTGCGCTACGTGAGTGAGGCAATGAGCAACATGATCGCCGTGCTGGTGGATATCGAGAATGCTACCGATGAGGACATGATGCGCACCTATGACAAAGAGCGTGAAATCAACAACTTCCGCAACCAGTGCCGCACCGAGAACATCGAGAACATCAACCAGAAGGTTTATCCCTATCAGGCAGGTATCTTCTATATGGACATCATCTGCGAGGCCGAGAAACTGGGTGACTTCATCGTGAACGTCATCGACAGCGTCGATGAGCAAGTCAAGCGCACCCATCCGCATGCTTCGCACAGTGAGGCACTCAACCCCGAGAAATAACCCTCGTCTCCCAGTCTCCCACAGAGGCACGGAGACCACAGAGAATTTCTTTCAGTAATAATCTGAGAGTGGTTTATTATACACGAATAAATTAAATTCCAATAATAACTAATTTAAAAACTCCGCTACTATGAAAGAATTAAAAGGCACCAAGACCGAGCAAAACCTCAAGAATGCGTTTGCTGGCGAGTCACAGGCACACACCAAGTATTTATACTTCGCTTCTAAGGCCAAGAAAGAAGGCTATGAGCAAATAGCAGGTTTCTTCACCGAGACCGCTTTGCAAGAGAAAGAGCACGCCAAGCTGTGGTTCAAGCTCCTCGAGGGCGGCGCTGTGAAGAGCACCGTTGAGAACCTCAAGGCTGCCGCTGCTGGCGAAAACTTCGAGTGGACCGACATGTACAAGGTGATGGCTCAAGAAGCCCGCGAAGAAGGCTTTGATGAGATCGCTAAGACTATGGAAGGCGTTGCTGCCATCGAGGCAGAGCACGAGAAACGTTACCTCAAGCTCCTCCAGAACATCGAGGACAAAGTGGTGTTCTCACGCGACGGCGATGCAATTTGGCAATGCCGCAACTGCGGACACATCCACATCGGCAAGGACGCTCCCCAGGAGTGTGAGGTGTGCAAGCATCCCCAGGCTTACTTCCAGCTCAAGCCCGAGAACTATTAAAATCTTCCCGGCGATATGCCAGGAACATTTAGCGCTCCATAACCAAGCATCCAGGCGGTATGAATTCATACAGGCCTGGATGCTTGTCATTTGCGGAGGCATGCTAGAACGGCATGCTGCCGGGCATGTAGTTGCTGCGGTCGAGGTTGCGGTAGCTGATTGCTTCCATGACGTGATGTTGCTGTACGCTAGCGCTGCCGTCGAGGTCGGCGATAGTGCGCGCCACCTTGAGGATACGGTCATAGGCACGGGCGCTCATGCCAGTGCGGGTCATGGCTTCACGCAGGCGCTCTAAGCCCTGGGCGTCGGGCTCGGCATACTGGTGTATGAGCGACGGCGTCATCTGCGCGTTGCAGTGCACTCCGGGAAGATCTTTGAAACGCTCGGTCTGCAAGGCGCGCGCCATCACCACACGGGCGCGAATGTCGGCGCTGGGTTCGCCAGGCTGCTGCGATGATATCTGGTCAAAATCGACAGGCTGCACCTCCACCTGCAAGTCAATGCGGTCGAGCAGCGGACCGCTTATCTTGCCCATGTAGTGCATGCGTTGGTGCTCGGTGCAGATGCAGGGCTTGGTGGGATGCCCGTAGTAGCCGCAAGGACACGGATTCATGCTCGCCACGAGCATGAACGACGCAGGATAGTCCACGGCATACTTGGCGCGAGAAATGGAGATGTGGCGGTCTTCAAGCGGCTGACGCATCACCTCGAGCACGCTGCGGTTGAATTCCGGGAGCTCATCGAGGAAGAGGACGCCGTTGTGGGCAAGGCTTATTTCGCCAGGGCAGGGATAGGACCCGCCGCCCACGAGCGCCACCGGCGAAATGGTGTGGTGCGGCGAGCGGTAAGGCCGCGTGGTCATGAGCGTGGTGCCGCCAGGCAGCTTGCCCGCCACGCTGTGTATCTTGGTCGTTTCGAGTGCCTCGCCCAGGCTGAGCGGAGGCATGATTGACGGCAACCGCTTGGCCATCATCGATTTTCCCGAACCTGGGCTGCCCACGATGATGATGTTGTGTCCGCCAGCACAGGCCACCTCAAAGGCGCGCTTCACGTTTTCCTGGCCCTTAACGTCGCTGAAGTCATAAGGGAACTGACCCTGGGCACGGGCAAACTCGGCACGGGTATCAACCACTGTGGGTTCGAGTGCAATGTCGCCGTTAAGGAATGCAATGACTTGCTGCAGGTTGTCCACGCCATAGATGTTGAGATTGTTGACCACGGCGGCCTCAAGGGCGTTGGCGCGTGGCAGGATAAAGCCGTCGAGATGCATCTCTCGCGCAATGATAGCCATGGGCAGAGCACCCTTGACATCGCGCAGCGAGCCGTCGAGCGAGAGTTCGCCCATGAGCATGTATCGGCCCAGGCGTTCGGTCGAAATCTTCTCGTCGGCAGCTAGAATGCCCACTGCGAGAGGCAGGTCATAGGCCGAGCCTTCTTTCTTGATGTCGGCGGGCGACAGGTTGATGACAACATTCTTGTTGGGGAAGTCATATCCCGCCTGCCCTATGGCACAGCGCACTCGCTCGCCGCTCTCCTTCACAGCAGTGTCGGGGAGTCCAACGATGACAAATCCCGACCCCCAATCGACCGATACCTCAATGTCAACCTTAATCGCATCAATGCCCTGAACGGCAGCACCAACAGTCTTTGTCAGCATAATATCTTCTGTTTTTAATTTATTTTTATTGTTGTCCGGTAAAAAAAGAAAATATTTTTATGCTTCACTTAGAAAATAGCTTGCTCTGCAAGCAAAATGGAATTACCTCACAGATAGTGTATTATCATTTTGAGGACGGAGTCCTCCATTTTCTTGGCGTGAGCCATATAAACAAAAAAAATCATTTTCTTTTTTTGTTCTATACCAAGCCCCAATTATACCAAAGTGTCGTAACTGACAGTGTTTGGAAAAGTTAGAACAACTCTCGCAATTTTAACCGGACACTACTAATTTATTTTCTTTTTGGCAAAGATATAAATAAAACATCACTCTGCAAAACTTTTTGCCCCTTTTGCTTCAGTTATTGAGAAGGTAGCGGCGGTAGGCTAGGAGGATGAGGGTTGAGAGTTCGTCGGGGCTATCAACGATGAGTATCTGCTGCCACAAGTCATGCGAGTAGAAGAAATCCTCGCCTTGCAGGCCATAACGGTCCACCAGATTTACCCTGACCCACTGGGCAAGAATGCCGTGAAAGGCATAACGCAGTTCAAATTCATGGGCGCGAGCCACTGCCTGCTTGTCATCTGGCGTGAGAGCGGAATCGATGATTGCAAAACAGTCTTGCAACGTGTGTGGTGTGTTGTTTTTCATACTGATGTGTGTTGGTTGGGTTTTTCGGCAAAATTACGCCCGCACAGCGCCTAATACAAGCACACCTTGGAGAAAAAATGTTAACTCGCGAACCGAACAAAAAAACGTAACTATTCACCAATGGAACTCCCCGCGCGGATCTCACTGATCTCACTGATTTTTTTCATTGAAAATATATATTTTTGTGGATTTTTTAGACCTCAGGGAGGTCGTAACTTTGGTTAACCGCTGGGCGCAGACCTGCGGACTGCCGGTAGGGGGTGAAGTGT
>JAGHSP010000382.1 GCA_018065815.1 Candidatus Sodaliphilus limicaballi
AGTTATAAATTTGCAACATAATTTCCTAATTTATTATAAACCTCAAAAAAACTATCAAACATGAAAAATCTTAGACAGATTTTCTCGTTGATGCTCCTCATGTTCCTTTGCTCAGTCACTGCACTTGCGCAGGACATTCAAGTAAAGGGTGTGGTTACCGACAAGACATACGGTGATCCCGTCATTGGAGCAACAGTTTCAGTAGTTGGTACTAAATCGGGTACAGTTACTGACTTTAATGGTGAGTTTGAACTTACAGTTGCTAAGAACTCACAGTTACAAATTTCTTTCGTGGGATTAAAGACAGTGACCTTGCCCGCTCAGGCACAGATGGAAATCGTGCTTGAGGACGATGCCACACTCATGGAAGAACTCGTAGTTACTGGTTACATGACCGAGAAGAAAACCGACCTCACCGGTTCAGTAGCCGTTGTTAAGATGAAAGATGTTGCCGACATCCCCACTGGTAACGTAATGCAAGCCCTCAGTGGTCGTGTTGCTGGTATGAACATCACAACCGATGGTACTCCTGGTGGTGGCAACACTAACGCACTGGTGCGTGGTACAACATCAATCAATGGTACTGCCCCTCTTTATGTCATTGACGGTGTCCCCACTCGCGACAACGTGGGTAGTATCGTAGCCAGTGGCGATGTTGAGTCTATTCAAGTATTGAAGGACGCATCATCAGCAGCAATCTACGGTGCACAGGCAGCTAATGGTGTCATCATCATCACCACCAAGCGTGCTAAGAAAGGCGAGACCAAGATTGACTTTAGTGCTTCACTCACTGCACAGACCTTCTCGACTGGTGTAAAACTGCTCAATACTCAACAATGGGGCGACTGCTACTGGCAGGCTTACAGCAATGCTAATAATGGCAACACTCCCCAGTCGGCTCTCTTTGGTGGCGGTGCAACTGCTGTTCCTCAAGAATACTACATGGGTGGTAACCGCAAGATGCGCATAGCCGATACAAATTGGGCTAAGGAAATCTACTCAACTGCATTGCTACAAACCTACAACCTGACCCTCTCGCGCGGTGGTGAGAATGGTAGCACTTCTCTCTCACTCAACTATATGGATCACGACGGTATTTGTCGCAAGACCGACTATAAGAGCATCAATACCCGCTTAACAACCGATTACAAGCTCTTTAATAATATTGTACGCGTGGGCGAGAATATCGCTGTTACACGCTGGACTCAGCACTTCAATCCTGGTGGCATTGAGGAGTCAATCTTCAAATTGCAGCCTATGGTTCCCACCTATGGCGAGGACGGTGGTTATGGTGGCGGTTATGTTGACGTCCTCAACGATACCCCCAACCCCCTGCGTCTTACCGACAACCAAGGCAACAACAAGCATGAGCGTTGGCGCGTGTTTGGTAACGCTTACCTTGAGTTAGAGCCCATCAAGAACCTTGTTTTGCGTTCAAACTTTGGTCTTAACTATTATCACGAGAACAATAAGGAGTTTATTCCCCGTTGGGACGAAGGTGGCCGCAGTGATAGTAATAACTTCCTGAGTGTGAGCAATGCTCGCGATCTGGGCTGGATTTGGACTAACCAGGCACAATACAGTTTTAACATTGACAAGCATGGTGTTGTAGCCCTGC
The DNA here is from genome assembly GCA_018065815.1 of Candidatus Sodaliphilus limicaballi. Classification (GTDB taxonomy): domain Bacteria; phylum Bacteroidota; class Bacteroidia; order Bacteroidales; family Muribaculaceae; genus Sodaliphilus; species Sodaliphilus limicaballi. Next base: position 1,619 of record JAGHSP010000382.1, read on the forward strand.
TGGGTATGGAAGCCAAGCGCGATAAGCACGACGACTTCTGGGGTAACGGACGTGGTCTGCATTATGAAAACGAGAGTTACCAAGAACTTGGTACCGTAACATCTGACAAGAATCTGGGTGGCGGTGGCACCAAGTATTCAATGGTTTCTTACTTTGGTAAGGTTAACTACAACTATGACGATCGTTACCTGTTCAGTGCTACAGTACGTCGCGATGCATCAAGCCGTTTCGGTAGCAAGAAAAATGCTGGTATCTTCCCCTCATTCTCGGCTGGTTGGCGCATTAGCGAGGAGAAGTTCATGGAGAATACTAAAACATGGCTCTCTGACCTGAAATTGCGTGCTGCATGGGGTATCAACGGTTCTGACCTTATCGACAACGCTGCTACCTATAATATCTATACCAACTCATTGCAGAGTGGTGGTTACAACTTTGCCGGCGACAATACAACCCTCGTTGCTGGTACAATTAGAACCCACTCGGGTAACCCCTATTTGAAGTGGGAGCAAACAACTCAAACCAATGTCGGTTTCGATGCAGCATTCCTCAACAACCGTCTGCTCTTTGGTTTTGACTACTTCTATAAGAACACTACCGACATGCTCTATCAGCCCGCTTATGCAGCTGTATTGGGACAGGGTGGTTACTCTTACCAAAACCTTGCAGCCATGACTAATAAAGGTGCTGAGTTTAGCATCACATGGCGCGATCACATCAATGACTTCAACTATGAGGTTAGCTTCAACGGTTCAGTTTATAAAAACAAGATTACTAAGCTTCCCGAGGATTGTTACTACACTTGGGGTTGCGGTAATGGCGACGATATCACCAACGTAGGCTATGCACTGGGTTCATGGCTTGGTTACAAGACCGATGGCGTGTTCCACACTCAACAAGAGGTTGACGAGTATCTCGCTAAATACGATGTACAGCACGGTAAGCCCGGCGTGGGCCGTCTCAAATATGTTGATACCGACGGTGATGGCAAGATCAACGCTCACGACCGCGTGGTGATGGGTAGCGACCAGCCCAAGTTCATTGGTGGTCTCAACCTGTCGGCAAGTTGGAAGGGCTTTGACATGAGCCTGTTCTTCAACGGTATGATTCGCGATGCATGGAACAACTCTAAGTTCTATACCGACCTGTGGGAGTACTGGTTAGGTAACCACTCAACTCGCTTGCTCAACGCTTATAATGCGTGGGAACAGTATAAGGTAACAGGCTACTATGACTGCAAAACACCTGCCTTGACAACCAGCTCGGCTAACAACGAGAACGAGTCTTCAGACTTCTATATTGAGGATGGTAGCTTCATCAAGCTCAAAACCCTCACCCTGGGTTACACATTGCCCAAGGCTGTTCAGGACAAACTGCGCATGCGCAACCTGCGCGTTTACTTCCAGGCACAGAACCTCTTTACCCTTACTAAGTATAAAGGTGCCGACCCCGAGGGCCTCGGATATGCTTATCCCATTCCTCGCACTTTCACACTGGGTATAAACATTGGATTCTAATTAATGATAACGAAAACAATATCAACAATGAAAACAAAACATATATTCATAGGTCTTGCAATGGTTGCTACTGCAACTGCGTGCAATGAATCATCTTTCCTTAACAACCCACCGCAAGGTGCTGTGAGCGAGGAAACCCTCACAGGCAAGGGCGGTGCCGAGGAGTTGTGTGCTGCTGCCTACGCAGCATTAATGGGTCCCACAGGCGAGAGCGTGGGTGCCAACGGCGACTCTTGGTGGTTCCCCGTAAATCACTGGACTACGGGCTCGGTACGTGCCGATGACGCTTACAAGGGCGGTGGTGGCACTGGCGACGGTGGTGATGTTCACCGTCTCGAAACATTCCAGATTGATGCAACTGATGGTGGATCAGACGGCAAGTGGTTCCGCTTGTGCATTAGCATCCAGCGTTGCAACACTGCACTGCGCGTGCTCAACACCCTCAACAAAACCGAAATTAGCGACATCGAGTCATGGAAGTCAGAGATGCGTGTACTGCGTGCTCACTTCTTCTTTGAAATGCAACGCATGTTCAATCAAATTCCCTACTATGACGAGACATTTGATGACAAGAAACTCGCCTCAACTCCCAACAATGTTTACACTCGCGAGCAATTACTTGATAGCATTGCAACCGAACTGGATCGTGCTCAAAAGGTTATCCCCGAGACACAGCCTTTGATTGGCCGCATCAACCGTTTCATGGTTAAGGCTTATCTTGCCAAGGTATATTTGTATCGTGCCTACGAGCAGGATCCCAAAACTCATGCAGTTGTCAATGTTAACAGAGACTACTTGAAGAAGGTGGTTGACCTGTGCGAGGAAATTCGCAACAATCCTAGCTATGACTTGCTCGACGACTACCAGCAGCTCGACCTTGTACAATTTGACAACTCTAAGGAGATGATTTGGGACATCCAGTACTCAATGAACGATGGTACAGGCGATTCAGGTCGCATCAACTGGAGCAACTTGCTCAACGGTACTAATGGTGCTGGTGCTTATAACTGTGGCGACGGTTTCTTCCTGCCCTCACAGGACCTCATCAATTCATTCCAAACCGATGAAAATGGCTTGCCCCTTGCAGGTCGTCTTGATCAAGACTACAGTGTGATTGAGTTTGTTAATGGCAAGGCTAAAAACACCAAGATTGACAACAATGTTGACCCTCGTCTCGACTTTATCGTGGGTCGTCCCAATGTGCGCTGGAAAACTTATACAGTTAAGCCTTGCGGCAACGACTGGGTGCGCCAGCAGTCAGACTATGGTTACAACACAAACAAGCGCTTCTTCCTATCGCCTGACGATCCCAACCTGTACAAGTCATGGCCTGGTGGCAGTGCCCTCAACATGCACATGATTCGCTATGCACACGTCCTGTTGTGGGAAGCCGAGGCACTTGTTGAACTTAACGGTGCTGACGATATTGACAAAGCAATGGATCTTGTAAACAAAATTCGCACGCGTGCAGCAAACAAGGCTGCTTGGGTTAAAGCATGGGACGGAGCCGAGGAGTTTGCTGGTCAATATCCCTCATTTGAAATCGACGGTGTGAAGTATGCTGCTAAGTATAAAATTGGTACTTATCCCAAGGGTATGTCACAAGCTGCTGCTCGTCAGGCTGTGCGCGATGAGAGTCGCATTGAGACTGCTATGGAAGGCGAGCGCTTCTTTGACCTCGTGCGCTGGGGTATCGCTGCCGAGACAATGAACGCCTATATCCAGCACGAGCGCGACACCCGCGTTTACTATCAGAATGCTAAGTTCACTGCTGGACGCGACGAGTACTTGCCCATCACTAACAACCAGTACAAGTTCTCAGGACGCAATTATGTCCAGAACCCTGGTTACGGTGACTTCTAACACTAAATATTACAAATGTTGCAAGTGACCCCACTCTGGGGTTGTTTGCAACATTTTGACTATGAATCTTTATTGCAAATACTACAAGTTTTGAGTACCTTTGTACTCAATAATTAGATTCTATGAAACTTCCTAAATTATTACTCGTTTTAGCAACATCTGCTGCATTGAGCACAACAGCCGTGGCTCAAAACATGCACATTGAGCAACTTGCCAATGACAATGCACTGATGCGTATTTCACAAAACGAAACTGCTAAATACCTTTTGCTACCCATCGAGGAGAAGTCGCCCGAGGCCGAGGTTAAAGTCATTGTCAACAACGACCTTGTGCGCACACTTAACATTCGATTAGCGTTGAACAAGGTTGATTACTATGTACCATTTTTGCTGGACGAGTTCCGTGGCAAGGACCTGAAATTGCTTACCCACCTCAATATTGACCGTTCAAATGGACGTGGGGCACAAAGCGAGATTTGCTGGTCTAAGATACACCTGAGTAATACATTTGACACCACCAACAAGGAGAAATTCCGTCCCAAATTTCATCACACTCCCAAATATGCGTGGATGAACGACCCCAATGGTATGTTCTACTTGAATGGAGAGTGGCACCTGTATTACCAGTATGGACCTTACGGCTCGATGTGGAACAACATGACCTGGGGACACTCGGTATCTCGCGACCTCATCAACTGGGAGCATCGTCCCGATGCTATCAAACCCGATGCACTGGGTGCAATCTTCTCGGGCTCGTGTGTGGTTGACCACAACAACACAGCAGGATTTGGCAAGGGTGCAGTTATTGCGCTCTATACCAGTGCTGGTGATGTGCAGAGTCAATCACTCGCTTACTCAACCGATGGTGGTAACACGTTCACCAAGTATGATGGCAATCCCATCCTCACTGCCGACATTATCGACTTCCGTGATCCCAATATGTTCTGGAACGAGGACATCAATGCATGGAACTTGATTCTTTCACATGGTCAGGACATGATGATATTCTCATCGCCCGACCTCAAGAACTGGACTCATGAATCAACCTTTGGCACCGGATTAGGTGGTCATGGCGGTGTGTGGGAATGCCCCGACTTGATGAAACTTAAGGTTGAGAATGGCAAGCACAAGGGACAAGAGAAATGGGTATTGTACTGCAACATCAATCCTGGTGGTCCCAATGGTGGATCGGCTACCCAATATTTCATTGGTGACTTTGATGGACACAAATTCACCGTTGATGACGAGAGTCGCTACACTGGCGGTAACTCGCTGTGGCAAGATTATGGAAAAGACCACTATGCAACCGTTAGTTTCTCAAATGCCCCCGATGGTCGCCACACAATGATTGCGTGGATGTCTAACTGGGAATATGCTAACGATGTACCCACAATGCAATTCCGCTCGGCTAACAGCATCTGCCGCGAGCCATTCCTCTATGAAGGAGCCGATAAGCAACTCTATTTGGGCTCACGCCCCTCGCCCGAGTATGAAGGCAAGGGACTTGACCAGGTGGTTCAACTCAAGGGTGCATGCAAGGTGGTTCTATCTAATGATGAGGGAGAGGAATACGTTCTCACCTATGACCCCAAAGCGATGACACTCACTGCCGACCGCAGCAAGAGTGGACTCGTAGAATTTAATCAAAACTTTATCACAGCAGGAACCAAGGGAATTACGCCCATCGAGGCTCCGTTGCACAACAAGCTCACCTCACTGCGCATTTTCATTGATGCATCAAGTGTCGAGGTATTTGGCAACAACGGCGAGGTGTGCATCACAAATCTTGTGTTCCCGCAATCAAAGTATAATCACATCACAATCAAGTAAAATCGCATGAAATCAAATAAAATAGCTGTAGTTAGCGTCATGCTGTGCTTCTTTACCATGGGTTTTGTTGACCTGGTGGGTATTGCAAGTAACTATGTCAAGGCAGACCTGGGTCTCAGCGACTCGGTGGCTAATATTTTCCCCTCACTTGTATTCTTCTGGTTCTTATTGTTCTCGGTTCCCACAGGAATGTTGATGAACAAGATTGGTCGCAAGAATACAGTGTTGCTTTCTCTCATTGTGACAGTAGTGTCACTGTTGTTGCCCATCCTGGGACAATCATTTTATATGATGCTTGTTGCATTCTCATTGTTAGGCATTGGTAATGCACTCATGCAAACATCGCTCAACCCCCTGGTGACATCGGTGATTAAGGGTAACCTTGCATCAACTCTCACATTTGGTCAGTTTATCAAAGCTATCGCATCGTTCCTGGCTCCCTACCTTGCAATGTGGGGTGCAGTAGCAGCAATCCCCGAGTTTGGACTCAACTGGCGTGTCCTCTTTGCTATCTACTTTATCGTGGGTACACTGGCAAGTTTGCTATTGTTTGTAACCCCCATTAACGAGGAAAAACAAGAAAGCACTAACAACACATCAGTGTTGCAACAGTTTGCCCAGTGTTTCAAACTCCTTGGCAAGCCCATCGTGTTGCTGAGCTTCCTGGGCATCGTGTGCCATGTGGGTATTGACGTGGGTACTAACACCACTGCCCCCAAGTTGCTCATGGAGCGCCTGGGCATGTCGCTCAACGAAGCTGCATTTGCAACATCACTCTACTTTATCTTCCGTACCATCGGTTGCCTCACTGGCTCATTCTTCTTGCGCGTTTTGAAAACACGCACATTCTTCATCATCTCGGTCATCCTCATGGCAGTGGCAATGGTGGGAATGCTCATTGGTCACGAGCAGTGGATGCTCTATGGCGCAATCGCATGTGTGGGTTATGGAAACTCTAATATCTTCTCAATGTGTTTTGCTAACGCATTGCAAGCCGAGCCTCAAAAGCAAAACGAGGTTAGTGGACTGATGATTATGGGTCTGTTTGGTGGTACCCTGTTCCCCCTTGCAATGGGCGTTGCTGCCGATGCTATGCAACAAGCAGGTGCTGTGCTGTGCATGGCAGTGGGTGTGCTTTACCTCTTTACTTACATAAACAAACTTAAATAAACACATCAATGGAAAATTATATCGTAGGATTGGGAGAAATCCTCTTTGATTATCTTCCCGAGGGTAAAAAACTGGGCGGTGCGCCTGCCAATTTTGCTTATCATGCAAGTCAGTTTGGACTCAATGGTATTGCAGTATCGGCAATTGGCAATGATGAGAACGGCAACGAGATTAAGGAAATACTCAAAAAACAGGGTGCAAATAATCATCTGGAAGTAGTTGAATACCCCACTGGTACAGTACAAGTGACCCTCTCGGGCAATGGTATTCCACAATATGATATCTGCTTGGGAGTTGCCTATGACAACATCCCCTGGACCCCTGCAATCGAGGAAATTGCACGCAACTCACGCGCAGTGTGCTTTGGCTCGCTGGCTCAACGCACAGCCGTAACACGCGAGACAGTGCAAAAATTCCTTGACACAATGCCTGCACTGGGCACTCTCAAGGTTTTTGACATCAATCTGCGCCAGCAGTGGTATTCTAAAGAAATTATTGAGGAGTCATTGAACCGTTGCAATGTTTTGAAGCTCAATGACGAGGAGATAAGCACTGTGGCTAAATTGCTGGGGCTGGGCGACGTAGCAGTTCCCACCGACGATCAACCACTGCAATTGGTTGACGTTGAGGATCAGTGTCGTGCCATCATGCGTAACTATGACTTGCAAATGGTTATCCTGACATGTGGCATCAATGGCTCGTTTGTCTTCCATGCCGATGGTGTTTCGTTCCAAGACACCCCTCATGTCGAGGTTGCCGACACCGTTGGTGCAGGCGACTCGTTCACAGGGTCATTTGTGGCATGTGTCCTCAAGGGTAAACCAATTGCCGAGGCTCACAAAACAGCCGTACTGGTTTCGGCATACGTTTGCTCACAAAATGGTGCAATGCCCGAGATTCCTACCGAGTTAACTAAGTAATCGTCCTCCCCCACATTAGGGAATAATACTATCCACCTATATGGTTTTCGAGTCCATATAGGTAGATTTGTTTTAAAAAACGTTAAATAATGATTAATTTGATAGATAGTATCGGCTTTTTACTGATTTTTTTCTTAATTTTGACATTTAAAATTATATATCTTATTGCATACGTAAGAT
>JAGHSP010000012.1 GCA_018065815.1 Candidatus Sodaliphilus limicaballi
AAACTATCTGCTCCCCCACCTGTTAGTCTGTCTTACTTGTTGCGTACTGGACGCACAGATGCTCCCAATGAACGGATATTTGGACTCAATTCGAGACGACTCGAACTTGTGCTAAATCTCAAACAATATCCACCTGTGCTATTCACACGTGAGAGCGTACTCGACCAATATCTGCCGGCCTTACAATCGCTATTCAATGCGGAGTCTTGGCGGTATCCAGCCAATGGCAGTAAAATTGAGTTGCCGTTGCTCTTGCTTGTTATCTTGAGGGCATATACATTTTTTGTGTTTATCACCTCACATATAGTGTATTGGCTATCGATCAAGTCTTTAAATTCCTGTTCACTGGGCATGCGCCATCCATGGCCCCAGTGTGTTGTTGCGGCATCGTCATTGGGGAGGAGGTTAGTGAGATTTTTGTATTTTACGCCGTCTATCGTTGAGCCAATGTAATAGCCGTTTTGGTACCAGCAACTTCCTGTTGAACCATCGGCAAAGGTATATTTGGTTGCATGATTTGGCGATGTTTCTCCTGGGGTCATCCACTTGTAGTGTGCCCAGTCGAAGGTGTGCGCTTCGTTTCTAGCATATCCTGCGGCATCGCCCCAGGCGAAATATAGCCCGTTGTCCTGTGGAGTCTCGGCCCCGATGTTACATGTTGCCCACAACACGCCGCCAGGGAGACCAAGGTCAACATACTCATGGGTATCTGCGTCCTTATCCTTACCAAGCATGATATTGACGAGCATGTTGATGTCGCTCACATCGGTAACACCGTCTCTGTTGACATCGGTATCGAAGACTATTGACTTGCCTAGGAGCGAATTTATAACGGCATTGAGGTCTATAATATCCACAATATCGTCACCATCGATGTCACCTGGCGTAATTATATGGTCGTCGAGAATATTATTGAATTGTTTCCAATAATCGGTTTCACGATATTTGTCTCCACTGCCTTTAGGGCAATGTAATGTGGCAGTTTCATAGGTTGAGCTACTAAATATGTCATTGCTTAGCACAACCGGTACCTTGCGTTCTACATATACATCTTTCAGGCCAAAGCAAGCCGAAAACGCATTTTCATCGATTTTGTTGATTGTGCTGGGTATTGTGAGCGAAGATATTCCCTGCTGGGCTGCAAACGCATATTCACCTATTGCTGTGACCGTGCGAGGTATATTAGTCACCCTGCATCCTGCTATGAGCGTGTTAGTGCAGGTCTCAATAATTGCGTTACAGTTGTCTCGAGAGTCATAGACTGTGTTCTCTTCATCAACAACAATGGAAGAAAGCCCCCAACATGCGCCAAAGGCAAATGTACCGATAGACTTAACCGAAGCGGGGATATAAAGTGATGCCAGTGAGCTGCAGTTGAGGAACGCTCGTTGGCCAATGTGTACAACGGTGTTAGGGAGTGTGATTGATAACGGCCCGCCATTGTTTTCGGCATTGAACGCGTTGTCTCCGATTCCTAATGTACCGTCAGCTATCTCGACCCTGGCATTACCTGCCATTGTGCCTTTGAAGGTGTATGCTACTTTACCCAGGTATATAATGCCATCGGGAAGGGTAGCGTATAGATTATTATACCACGGGGTTCCATAGAATGCAAACTCGCCAATCGAAACCACCGAGTCAGGAATGGTTAATGACAACAGGTTGCTGCAGCCATAAAATGAAGTTCCTCCGATTGAAGTGACCGAATTAGGTAGAACAACTGACGATAGACCGCTGCAGCCCGAGAAAGCATTTTCCCCTATTGAAATGACCGAACCGGGGATTGTAATATCAGAGAGTGAGGTGCATAGTATGAACGCATTTTCACCTATAGAAGTCACGGAGCCGGGTATAAGAGTAGCCTTGCAACCTTTTATCAGGTTATTAGTGCTTGTTTCAATGATTGCATTGCAGTTATCGCGAGAGTCATACACAGGATTCCCCTCATCAACAATGATGGACCCGAGCCCGCTACATGCATTAAACGCATACTTACTTATAGATGTTACCGAGCGTGGGATTTCAAGTGTTGACAGTTTGCTACATCTATAGAACGCAAAATTGTCAATAACCGATACCGAATTAGGGATTGTAATATGTGTAAGTTCGCTACAATTCGAAAAAACCGAACTCTTTAAATGACTAATTGAGTTGGACAGGGTTACCTCTGTGAGACTGATGCAACCATAGAAGGCCCACTCGCCAACGCTAGTCACCGTATTGGGTATTGAGACCTTTGTAAGATCGCTGCAATGATAAAAAGAGTAATCGTCTATTGAGGTGACAGGATATGTGGCTCCCGAGTATTCTACCAAGGACGGAATACTGATGTCGCCAGCATAGCTTGAGGGCGTAACTCCTGTGGGGATTGATTCAGTGGTAGCTGTCACGCTCACCGCCGTGCTGTCGCTATTGAAATTATAAGCGATACCGCCTGCCATGAAGTCGTAGGCACAGGCAGCCTGCCATGCAATGGCACACAATGTAAATAAAAATAATAATCGTTTCATATCTATCTTTTTTGGCGTTTACAAGTGATGTCTATGCCACAAAATTAACAAAAAAAACGATATCATACAAGCATAAGACCGCATACCAAAAATAGGGGGGGGTAATACGTTGAGTATCAGTATTATACATTTTAAAAATTTTTTAAATAAAATGAATAAGGGTGTATCCAAGACGGGTACGTCCTCGTTTTGGCAGGTGTAGAAAAAGCACAAGGCGGGGTGTCTCGCCGACACTCCGCCTTGCCTCTAGGGTTGATTCAATGTGCAATAAAATATAAGTGGTTATTTACTAGTCATCTTGTAGAATGAACGGTACACGAAGTAAACCGCGATGAGGACAAAGACGATGCCCACGTAAGGCGCGATGGCCTTGAAGTCGTCGCTGATGGCGATTTCCATTGCAAGCACGCCGAAGAGGGTTGTGAACTTGATGATGGGGTTCAATGCCACTGAACTGGTGTCCTTGAAGGGGTCGCCCACGGTGTCGCCCACCACCGATGCGTCGTGCAAGTCGGTACCCTTTGCTTTGAGGTCAACCTCAACCACTTTCTTGGCATTGTCCCATGCGCCGCCGGCATTGGCCATGAACACTGCCTGGAACAAGCCGAACACTGCGATAGAGATGAGGTAGCTCACGAAGAGGCACACTGCGTCGTCGCCGCCGATGCTGGCAGGTGACGAGAGGCATGCAAAGCCCAGCGCGAAACAGAAGATGGCGATGAAGATGTTGATCATACCCCTCTGGGCATACTCGGTGCATATTTCTACCACCTTTTGCGACTTGGCGATGTCGGCCTTCTTGGGTGCGTTAGAGTCGAGCTTGATGTTCTTCTTGATGTACTCAACGGCACGGTTAGCGCCTGTGGTAACTGCTTGCATTGACGATCCGGTGAACCAGAACACCACGCAACCGCCCAGCAGGAATCCCAGGATTGAATAGGGATTGAGCAGGGTGAGGATTTGTGCAGGCTCGATGCCCAGGGTCTCCTTGATCATGAGGATGAGCGAGAAGATCATGGTTGTTGCACCAGCCACAGCGGTGCCGATGAGCACGGGTTTAGCAGTTGCCTTGAAGGTGTTGCCAGCGCCGTCGTTGGCTTCAAGGTAGTATTTAGCCTTCTCAAAGTCGGGGGTGAAGCCAAACTCGTCTTCGATTTCCTTCTTTGCCTTCTCTTTGTCGTCCTCGATGAGCGAGAGCTCATACACGCTCTGCGCGTTGTCGGTCACAGGGCCATAGCTATCAACGGCGATGGTCACGGGACCCATGCCCAGCATACCGAAAGCTACAAGGCCGAAAGCGAAGATTGAGTGATACTCGCTGAATATGTTTGCCATGCCGAACTCGGTTGACGCGAGGTAAGCGCCAAGCATGAGCACGAAGAACACCATGCCTGTCCAGAAACTGCCGAAGTTACCTGCCACAAGACCCGACAGGATGTTGAGTGAAGCACCGCCCTGGCGAGAGGTCTCCACAACATCGTTGACGTGGGTCGATGTGGGCGAAGTGAACCACTTGGTGATTTCGGGGATAAGCGCAGCTCCGAGCGTACCGCAGCTGATAATGATAGAAAGTCCCAACCAGTAGTTATGACCGAGGTCCTTGAGCAGGAAGTAGCTAGTGGCAAATGTAGCGATAATCGAGAGGATAGAAGTGATCCACACCAGGCTGGTGAGAGGCTTCTCGAAGTCGAGGTCATCGGCCTTGCTGTACTTAGCCTTTGCGATAGCACCATTAATATAATAAGAGAGTATAGAAGACACAACGCCCAGAATGCGCATCACGAAGATCCACACGAGCAGCTGGGTCTGGTACTGAGGATCAACAGCCAGCAGGATGAACGACACGAGAGCCACGCCAGTAACGCCATAGGTCTCAAAACCGTCGGCAGTGGGGCCAATGCTGTCGCCAGCGTTGTCACCAGTGCAGTCGGCAATCACACCGGGGTTGCGGGGGTCGTCCTCGCCAATCTTGAACACCACCTTCATCAGGTCGCTGCCTATGTCGGCAATCTTGGTGAAGATACCACCTGCGATGCGCAGCGCGCTAGCTCCGAGCGACTCGCCGATGGCAAAGCCGATGAAGCAGCTGCCAGCGAGGTCGCCAGGCATGCACAGCAAGATGGTGAGCATGAGCACCAGCTCAACGCAGATGAGGAGCACACCGATGCTCATACCTGCGCTCAACGGGATGTTGAGCAGGTCGAGGGGCTTGCGGCGCAGCGAGGCAAATGCCATGCGAGAGTTGGCAAATGTGTTCATGCGCACGCCGAACCATGCCACCAGGTAAGAACCCAGCACACCCACTACGGTCCATGCCAGAATGAGCAGCACTTTATAAATCCTCATGCCTTCCAGCACTCCGAAGTATAATGCTATTGCCGCACCGATAAACAGGAACAGGATACCCAGGAACTTGCCCTGCTGCTTGAGATAAGTGGAACATGTCTTGAATATCACATTACCCATTTCAAGCATTGACGCATGAACCTTGAGTTTCTTTACACGGTAAAATTGGTAATAGCCAAACAGCATGCCCAACAATACAACTGCAAAACCCCAGTAGAGGATCTTGCTGTCGCTGGCAAAACCTGCAGGCATTTCCAGATTAGCTTCACTAGCATGAAGCAAGGCGGGAAGTGACAACGCCGCCAAAGCACTTAATGCTTTCTTCATAGTTAATAAGTTTTAAAAGATAGTTGTTTAGGTTTATTTTGAGTTTATTTGATTCAATAAAGGTGCACAAAATTATAACATTTGGCTCAAATAACAAAATTTAAGACTTAAAAAATAAAAATACCCTTAACTTTTTAACAAAATTAAAAACTCTTTCGTTTGAAATCGTAAACTTTTAAAACGAAACCACCAGGGTGTTTTGCCTGAACTGCGTCCTGCGTGTCGGCTTTCAGCCTCTCATTACAAAATCACGTGTGAGTGAGATCCGCGCGGGGAATCTGCAAAAAATCTATTGTAGTATAGTTACAACAGATTGCTCTGATTTAACTGAATATGAAATTAT
>JAGHSP010000061.1 GCA_018065815.1 Candidatus Sodaliphilus limicaballi
ACCGTGTAACAACTACAAAAACACTATAATTTATGAGAAATAGATTTTTCACAGCATGTGTGGTGGCACTGACAGCACTTGTGATGCTAGCCGGCACACAGGAAGACGAGGCAATGGCCCTTGCCACACGACTGTCGCCACGACTGGCACAAAAGTTGGAATTTAAACAAGTCAAGAAAAAAGGCACTGACTATTTCACCTTGCAGAACAAAGGCGACAAGGTTCTCATCACCGCCAATAATGCCAACTCGATGGCTGTGGGCGTGAACCGATACCTCAAGAAGTATTGCCGCACAACGGTGTCGTGGTATGCCGACGTGGCTATCGACCTGCCCGCCGAGTTGCCCGCAGTGGATGGCATCGAGACCGTCAATGCCCGCGTGCCGCAGCGTTTCTTCTTCAACTACTGCACCTTCGGCTACACCATGCCGTTCTTTGACTGGAACGACTGGGAACGTGTCATCGACTGGATGGCGCTCAACGGCGTCAACATGCCTCTTGCCATCACAGGGCAGGAAAGCGTGTGGTACAACGTGTGGCGCAGCATGGGCATGACCGATGAGGAAGTGCGCAGCTATTTCACCGGCCCCGCCTACCTGCCATGGCACCGCATGGCCAACATTGACGCTTGGTGCGGCCCTCTGCCCAAGGAATGGCTCGACGGACAAACCCGGCTGCAACAGCAAATCCTTGCCCGCGAGCGAGCGCTCAACATGCGTCCCGTGCTGCCCGCATTCGCAGGGCATGTGCCCAAGAAGCTCAAGGACATGCACCCCGAGGCCGACATCAAGAAACTTGACCCGTGGGACGAGTTTGAGCTGCAGTACCAGACCTATTTCCTCAATGCCGCTGACCCGCTGTATGCACAGATACAACGCAAATTCCTTGAAGAACAGACGCGCATGTTCGGCACCGACCACATCTACGGCATCGACCTGTTTAACGAGATGGAGGCCCCTAGTTATGACACCGGCTACATCAGCAAGCTCACCAACGATGTGTACCAATCGCTCCGAGCAGTGGACAAGCAGGCCGAGTGGCTGCAGATGGGATGGTTCCTCTACTACCAGCGCGACAAGTGGACAAGTGAGGTCACAAAGTCTATGCTCACTGCCCTACCCCAAGGCAAGATGACAATGCTCGACTACTTCTGCGAGCGCATGGAAGTGTGGCGCATGAGAGACAAATTCCACGGGCAGCCCTACATCTGGTGCTATCTGGGGCAATTTGGTGGCAACACTGTGGTGCAAGGCAATGTGAAGCAAGCAGGCGAAGCTCTGGAGAAAGCCCTCGTGGAAGGCGGCAGCAACCTCAAGGGCATAGGCTCAACGCTCGAGGCTTTCGACGTGCAGCAATTCCCCTTTGAGTACATACTCGACAAGGCTTGGAGCTACAATGCCACCGACGAAGAAACCATCGTACAAGTCGCCGACCGTCATGCCGACCTGCCCGACGAGAACGTGCGTAAGGCTTGGGACATAATCTACAACCGGGTGCTCACTGAGCATGCCACATCTTTCCGTGGCACAGCCGCCACCGGGTTCCCCAAGTTCAAGAAACTATCAGGCCGCACGGGCGTTTACTTTGACATGAATGCGCTCAACGAGGCATGGCAACTGCTGCTCAAACAGAAATCGGTGCGCACCGATGCCGCACGCGTGGATCTCGTGTGGACCGGACGCGAGTTGCTGGGATGTCTCTTCGGATATGAAAAGGCCCAGTTTGACTCGGCATACGTGGCACGCGACACTGTGATGATGCACGAGAAAGCCTATTTCATGCGCAGCATCCTCACCGACCTCGACATGCTCACCGCGCAGCACCCGTTCAGTTCTATGGACAAGTGGATTGAAATGGCACGCGACCTGGGCGAGTCTCCCGAAGTCAAGGACTACTACGAGATGAACGCAAGGCGCATCGTCACCACATGGGGCGGTGACCTCAACGACTATGCTATGCGCAGCTACAGCGGCCTCATCGCCAACTACCAGGCAGTGCGCTGGCAACTCTACATCGACGAGGCATTCAACTCGGTGCGCACAGGGCAACCCCTGCGAGACAACGAGCGCATCGAGGCAACGCACCAGTTTGAGGAATCATTTGCCCACAAAACTGGCGAGCAATTCCCTAAATATCCCGATGTGGAACTCCTGTCGCTGTCACGATCGCTAGCATCAAAGTATGCCACAGAACTCAACGACTGGCTGAAAACATTGAAATGATTTAGCTTCTATAATAACCTTAGAATATCTAGAATTTCTAGAATTAGTAATTACAAGCCCACACATTGCCAGAAGCAGCGTGTGGGCTTTATAATTTTCCTTTATCCTTTAAGTGAACGCAAGAATCAAGATTTGAGCCGTTATCACTCGCAGGAACATCGTGAGAGGATAGACGGTAGAGTAAGCAACAGCCGGAGCGTCATTGCCAGCAGTCTTGTTGGCGTAGGCCAGTGCGGGAGGATCGGTTGTCGCGCCAGCCACGAGACCCATGAGCGTGCAGTAGTTGAGCTTGAACTTGCCACGTGCCACAAGGGTCACAACGAGCAACGGCAGGAACGTGATCAAGAAACCATAAAGCACCCAGCGGGCACCTGTGGGAGTGAACACGGTTGCAGCAAAGTTGCCGCCGGCTGCAATACCCACGCTGGCAAGGAAGAGGCAGATGCCCAGCTCGCGCAACAGCAGGTTGGCGCTACTGCTGGTGTAAGTCACCAGCTTCGCCTTGTAACCGAAACGTCCCAGCAAGATAGCCACGATGAGGGGACCGCCGGCAAGACCCAACTTCATGGGCACTGACATGCCAGTGAACTTCAATGGTATCGAACCCACGAGAATACCAAGCACGATACCCAGGAACATGGTGAACATGTTGGGCTCGTTGAGGCGGCGCATTGAGTTACCCATCTTCTCGGCAAGGCGGTTAATGTCGTTGATGTCGCCCACCACAGTGAGGCGGTCGCCCACTTGGAGTGCAAGGTTGGGACTGGCAAGCAGATCCACACCAGCACGATTCACGCGCGTAGCATTGAGCTTGTAACCCATGCGCAGACGCAACTGTCCAATCTTCTTGCCCGAAAACTCGGTCTTGGTGATGAGAATGCGGCGTGAGACCAAAGGACTTTGCTCCGCAGCCCACTCCATATCGACGCGAGGACCGATTACCGCATCAAATACCTCAACATCTTGGTCCGACATCACGATGAGCAACAAGTCACCCTCGTGCAACTCTGTCTCGTTCTTGGGGTTGATTATCTCACCCGACGTGCGCTTAACTCGGGAAATCACAAAGTTGCGCTCAATGATGCTGTGAAGCCTCTTGATATTGATGTTGTGAATGAGTTTGTTGCTCACCTGATAAGTTTCAATGTGGGGAGCAAGCTGGCTCTGATGCGCTTCTTCTTCGATCGACTTTGAGTCTTTCTCGGCATTAATCTTGAATATCACCTTCACCACGATCATTGACAGGATGATGCCCACCACACCCAGGGGATAGGCGGCAGCATATCCCATCGACATCGACTGGTTGAGCGTCGCTGCATCGGGATTGTTAGTCTCTATGAGGGTCTGCTGTGCAGCACCGAGTCCGGGCGTGTTAGTAATCGCTCCCGAGAGGATGCCCACCATGTCGGTTATCTTGACATCGCCGGCAATGAAGAATATTGCAAGGGCAACGGCGATATTAAGGCCCACAATGCTCATTGCAAGGCCATTGAGACGAAGGCCGCCTTCCTTGAACGACGAGAAGAAACCAGGACCCACCTGTATGCCTATCGAGAAGATAAACAAGATGAGGCCAAACTCCTGTATGAACTTGAGTGTGGTGGGATCTACACTGAAACCGAAGTGTCCCATCAAGATGCCCACAAAGAGCACAAAAGTTGCTCCCAGTGAGACTCCTTTAAGTTTGAGTTTACCCAGAATCACGCCCGCTGCTATCACTATCGAATAGATGAAAATCGCATGCGCAACGTTGCTTCCGGTAAACAAATCACATAACCATTCCATTACGTCTGTTTATTTTTACTATTACTTAATTTCAACACAAATATTGTATATCTCAACAGGATTGTTGATTATGCGTCCCGCATAACTTTCTACTAGCTCCTTCTCGGGTCTGAATCCCCAAGTCACTCCCACCGAGTCAACACATGCACGACGTGCAGTCTCCATGTCCACGCCCGAGTCGCCCACATAGAGCACCTCTGCCTTAGGCACCTGTGCCACACCGAGCACCGAGAACACAATCGACGGGTCGGGCTTGACGTTGCGGCCTTCCACCTGACCTTCCACGGCTATGAAGTCTATATCGCCGAAGTAATGCTGAATGATGCGTGAAGTCGCTGCCTGGTACTTGTTGGAAGCCACCGCCAGCTTCACACCAGCTTCTTGCAAATCTGCAAGCAACTCCTTGATGCCAGCATAGGGTTTGGTGCAGTCGCAATTATGGTCATTGTAGTGCTCCATAAAATCCTTGAGCAGCTTGTCAACGGTGGGTGCATCGCGATGATCCTCGGGCAGCACACGCGTGATGAGCCGGCGCACACCATTGCCCACAAAGAACGGATAACTTGCCATCGTGTGAGTGGGAAAACCGTTCTTCTCGAGCGCATAATTGGCAGCATGCCCCAGGTCCTCTATCGTGTTGAGCAGCGTGCCGTCAAGGTCAAAAATCACTAATTTCTTCATCTTTATGATATCATTTAGTCTTTATCTTTTTTACATCAGAAGGGGTAACCCACTGAAAAATGGAACTCGCTGTCGCGCTTAAACTTGGGGCTAAACAGCGGCCAGTGTTCCTGGCCCGATACCGGGTTGTGGGCTTTCATACCCATGTCTATGCGCAGCAAGAAATAGGTGAAGTCAAGACGCAAACCCAGTCCGTAGGCCATAGCGATCTGCTCATAGAACTTGTTGAACTTGAACACACCACCCGGCTGGTCCTCATAGTCCCTAATCGTCCATATATTACCAGCGTCGATAAACGCTCCCAACTCAATCACCCAGAACAACTTGGCACGATATTCCAGATTGAGGTCAAGCCTTATGTCGCCGCACTGATAGATGAAACTGTTCTGCGAGTTTGACGAATTGAAACTTCCCGGTCCCAGGGTGCGCACGCCCCACCCTCGCACACTATTGGCACCGCCAGAGTAGAATCGCTTCTCGAAGGGCAGCACCGTGGAGTTGCCATAAGGAACTGCAACACCTGCCCCCACATGGAATGCCAGCGACGAGCGTGTGTCGAAGTTATGCGTTATTGAATAGTCAGCATCGACCTTAGCATACTGGGCATACCTGATGCCAAACACCTTGTAGGCATCAACCGCATTACGGCTATGGCCCACCACGCTCGATATTGCATAGAGCACGTTACCTGCTGTCTCGGCATTGGCACGCAGCGTGTAAACGTTGCGCTGGAAATTCTGCGACAGCAACGTGTTGGTGCGCTTGTTGGTCAAGTAGAAATTGTAACCCATGCGCATGATGAAGTGGTCCTCATAGGAGTAACGCAACAGCGGGTTGGTAATGCTGTCAAGGAAATGACTGCGGCTCTTGGGCAGATACACATAGTTCAGGTCAAGCAAGTTGAATGTGTGCCTGCGCTGCTGATTTCTGTCGGTCCAGTGGTAACGCCAGCCGGCTCCGGCAATGATGCGGGTATATTCGGGACGTTCCTGGTAGTTAAAGCTTGTGGTCAACTCGGTCGATGCCTGGATTTTCTTCTTGAAATCGGACTTCAATAACGGGAATTTGAACTTGGGGAAATTCAATCCCAACTCGCCCGAGTATTCACTATAATTATTATTAATCAATCCGCTCAAATCGCCCGAGAGGCTTTCGTAACTCATCTTGAATTTTGCATTGAGCGACTCCGAGCCCTTGAACACATTGCGGTGGCGGTAATCCATTCCCAGGCCGAATCCCAGGTCGCCCTCGCTATTTGTACCTTCGAGCGATACCGAGAACGATTGTGACTTGTCACGCGACAGCAGCACATAAGCATCAAGCAGTATCTTGCCGTCAAACTCGCCCACAGGCTGTATGTCGATGTTTATGAATTTCACAATGTTGAGCCGTCCCAGCGCTTTGTAGGTGCGGTTCACGTCCTCTGCATTGTAGAGCGAGCCGGGTTCTATATAATTGCACTCGTCAATCACGTTGCTGTGCAAATATTTATCGGCATCCTGCATGATAGTGATGTTATTATAGGTCAACGTGTCTGCCCCAAAGTAGCCATTCTGCATGAGAACAGGGTCATAGTTGGTCACATAAGTCACGTTGCGCACATAGAATGGCTTGTGCGACGTGTAGTAGGGCATGCGCTCGTTGCGGTAAGGCTCGCGTGTGTTTAGGGTCACGTCTATCGCATGAGAACCGGCAGCAGTGTCGGCTGTGAATGTGATGTACTCCTTATTGAAAGCATAGTAACCATGATTGCGCAGTTTTTCAGTGATGAGCTGGCGCCACGCATCCAGTTTATTGCGGTCAAAGAGTGCGCCCACCTTCACAGGATATCCGGTTGTGTCTTCAAGAATGATATCACGCAGCGTGTCGTTGGCAATGTCATAGCCGATCGACGAGATATAGTAAGGAGAGCCCAGCGTGATATTGTAGTTGACCTTTGCCTTCTTGTGTGCACTGTCGGCCACCACGTCATAGTCAACCACATTGTTCATGTAGCCTTTGTTCTTGAGTGCCGTGTGCAGCTGCAATGCACTGGAAGCCGTGAGTGTAGAGTCATAAATCACCGGCGGAGTTCCCACGCGCTGGATCCAACGGTTGAACCAACTTGACGAATCCTTTCCCGACAGGTTATAGAACGCAAGCTGGAGTTTAAGTCCGCCCAACACCTTGTGGTTCTCGGACTGTCGCAAATAGTTAACCAAATCAGAACTCTGCACCCCCGACGTCTTGTCGTCGACGTTGATTTTCACCTTGTCAAGAAGCAACTTGCCATCAGGCACATGCTTGGTTGAGCTACAAGAAAACACTACCGGCAATAATACCATTGCCAGCGCCACGACAAGCACGAAGTGTAATTTTCTTGCATTCATACCACAAAATAATCTACAAAATTACTCCATTTTCACGAAACCACCAAAAATATTGCTGATTGATATCAACTCACCTCACATTTTGCACAAGACAGCATGCACCGTTTGCGACTTCCCGACCGACTTACCCCACATAGGCACAGAGTTTTTCCTTTTTCCCTCCTGTCTAAATAAAAGCAGATTGGGCAGATAAAGAATTCCCTTATTTCTGGTTAATCTGCTTTTATGCGGCAATAGACCACAGTACAGATCATGCCATTTTTTTGCGCTTCGTTTTTGAATGTGGACTTCCCTACTATGCAAAAGCAGGGACGCGACCTTGATGTCACGTCCCTGCTCTATTAGTTCGACTGATTTCTTGTTATCTCTTTACCTTGAAGCAATCCTCGTTTTGCTCAATGATAGTGTTGAACTCGGGATAGCGACGCACGAGTTTCAGGTTAACATAGGGAGACTCGTTAACCTTAATCTC